>JAPLPC010000479.1:0-3721 GCA_026400425.1 Hyphomicrobiales bacterium
CCACGATGTCCAGGATCACGCAGTTGAAATTTAGAAATACATTGTTGCCGAGATGGATGTTGTAGCCGTAGTCGCAGAAAAACGGTGGCCGGATCACGCAATCGGATCCTACGGAACCGAAATGCGCGGCGAGCAGTGTCCGCCGTTCATCCACCGGGCGGTCGAGCTGGGCGTTGTACTTGGCCAACCACGCCTTGTTGGCTTTTTCGTCCGCAACCAGCTCGGGGCTGCCGGGACGATAGAGTTCGCCGGCGAGCATTTTCTGTTTTTCGGTCTTGGTCAGGTGATGTCTCCAAGCTTGGGAAACGCATCCGGCGCAGCGGCCAGCGCCGCGCGCGCCCGGGCGCTGTCCTCGTCCATCTGTCTGATCAGCGGCTCGATGCCATCAAACTTCATTTCGTCCCTGATATACGCGATGAACGCGACGTCCAGCACCTCGCCATACAGATCGCCCTTGAAGTCGAACAGAAACACTTCGAGCAACGGCGCGCCGTTGTCGAAGGTCGGGCGGCGGCCGAACGAGGCGACGCCGTCATATCGCGCCGCGCCGCGGCCGACCCGCACGGCGTAGATGCCGTGACGCAGCCCGCAACTCGCGGGCAGGCGGATATTGGCGGTGGGATAGCCAAGATCGCGGCCTAGCTTTTTGCCGTGAATGACCTCGCCCGTCACGAACCAAGGCCCCTGCAGCATCTCGGTCGCCTCCGCGACCTGACCTTCGGCCAGGGCCATGCGGATGGCAGTGGAGGATACCGGCCGCTCGTCGATATCGACATGCGGCTGGATATCCACTGCGATGCCCAGGCGCGGCATTTCGGTGGCAAGCAGGCTCGGCGACCCCGTGCGGCCTTTGCCGAAATGAAAGTCATAGCCGACCGCGATGCCGCTGATGCCGAGGCGCGCAATCAGATCTTGGTGAATGAAATCATGCGCGGGGGTGCCGGCACGGCCTTTGTCGAACGTCATCACCACCGCGCCGGCGAGGCCGGTCCCGGCCAGTAGCCGCAGCTTGGCCGGTTCATCCGACAGTCGGAATTGCGGTGTGTTGGGGCTGAAAAACAGCCGCGGGTGCGGCTCGAAGGTCACCGCCAAAGCGCGGGTTTTATGCAATTCCGCCATCCGCAGGGCGGCACCGATGACGGCGCGGTGGCCGAGATGCACGCCGTCGAAGTTTCCCATCGCCACCACGCATCCGCGCGGGATGTCATGGTCGGGGGTGGTGTCGCGGATTACGGTAAAGCCAGGCGCCATAATTGGATTCGTTGATGATTTCGATGCATGCCGACCGTGGCGCGGAGGCTGTACCGAAGTCAAGCGATGGACGAGCCGCACGGCACGTGGTGGCACCGCGGCGTGATCCGCCGCGCGGTGTCAGGAACATCGAGGTCGCTCGTCGATTGGCTTGGTGCGGGGCGCATCCGCTATTCACATCGATCAATTGACAATCCAGGACACCTTCATGAACATTCCCGCCAATGCCATCGTTGCCGTCGCCGATGGCGAAAAAATCAAGCTGTTCCGTAATACCGGCACGGGATCCGAGGTCAGCCTGTCCGCCATGGCCGAGCCGGACGTCGACGCAGGGGCCACTGGCGGGGGCAGCAGCTCGGCCAATCCCGACCAGAGCCGCGCCGAAGAAGATGGTTTTGCCACCGGCATCGTCGAAATGTTGAACCAGAAGGTGCTGGGCGGAAAATTCAAGGATGTCGTGATCGTCGCTGCACCCAAGACGCTTGGCGAGATGCGCAAGCACTATCACAAGAAGCTCGAGGACGTGCTGGTGGGTGAGATCGCCAAGGATCTGACCGGACATTCGATTGCCGATATCGAGAAGGCGATCTCAGCCGCCTGATCATCGGCGCGCCAGATCCAACGCCCTATCATACCGCGCCGCCCAGGCGCGGTATGATCATTTTCGCGGCAGGGAAGCACGCCGCAAACCTTAATGAAATCAACGCGCCAACGTTAACTGGAAATTTAACCGCGACTGTTATTTCTGCTCCATCACGCGGATGACGTAGCTCGCAATCCGCAGCGTATTTGCCGACCGGCAGTGGTTCGACCATTGTGGGTATCGTGCCAGGGGGAATGAAGATGGCGGTTGATTTGTCGATGTCGGTGCTGGTGGTGGATGACTACAACACCATGATCCGGATCATTCGCAATCTTTTGAAGCAGCTCGGTTTCGAGCACATCGACGATGCCAGCGACGGTTCGATGGCGCTCGAGAAGATGCGCAGCAAGAAATATGGCCTCGTGATTTCCGATTGGAATATGGAGCCGATGACCGGTTACGACCTGCTCAAGGAAGTCCGTGCCGATCCCAATCTGTCGCAGACCCCTTTCATCATGATCACGGCGGAATCGAAGACCGAGAACGTCATCGCCGCCAAGAAGGCGGGCGTGAACAACTATATCGTCAAGCCGTTCAACGCGGCGACGCTGAAGACCAAGATCGAAGCCGTGTTCCCGGACGCCGTGCCGGCGTAAGCCGCGCTTCGATAGCAGAGTTTCGCGAATGCCTGGCCTCGTGCCGGGCATTTTGCGTGGAGCTACCTTCCGGCCATGATCTTTGCTCAAGCGAGATGCGGTCGATTCCCGCGCTTCACCACTTCAATTCGCGCATCAGCGCCTTGGGCGGATGCCCGAACAGTTCCTTCACTTCGGCCGCGGTCATCTGCTCGACGCCGTCGAAATCGCCGGCATGAATGCCGCGGGTGACGAACAGCAGGTCGATGCCATAACCATGTGCGCCCGCAAGGTCGGTGCGCACGCTGTCACCGATGGCCAGCACGCGCGGCAACGGAACATCGGCACCGCGTTTGGTTCTCGCCAAAGCCATGGCACGATCGTAGATCGGCTTGTGGGGCTTGCCGTAGAAGATCACGTCGCCGCCCATCTCGCGATAGAGCTCGGCCACCGCGCCGGCGCAATAGATCAGGCGGTCGCCGCGCTCCACGATGATGTCCGGGTTGGCACAGACCAGAGTGAGGTTTCGCGACAGCGCCTGCTGCATCATGTCGCGATAGTCGTCTGCCGACTCGGTTTCGTCGTCGAACAGGCCGCTGCAGACGATGTAGTCGCTCTCCATCAAGGGCACGAGCCGCACGTCCAGCCCGCGATGGATCGATGAATCGCGATCAGGGCCGATCAGATGCATGGCCTGGCCGGCGCGTTCGGCGACGAAGTTACGGGTCAGATCGCCGGACGAGACGATGGCGTCGTAGCAATCGTCGGGCACATGGAGCTTGCGGAGCTGCCGCTGCACCGAGTCCGCCGGACGCGGCGCATTGGTGATCAATATGACGGTGCCCCCGCCCGAACGAAACGTATGCAGCGCCGCGCACGCGTCCGGAAACGATTCGAGGCCATTATGGACGACACCCCAGATGTCGCTCAGAACGACGTCGACTTGCTCCGTGAGGTCGCGCAGGCGGTCGGCGAAACGCAGTGTTGTCATGCAGTCAGGAGCCGATCAGTTCGGACCGGTCGCGCGGCGGGTCAGGGCAGCGATGCCGCCATTGCGTGGCGGTGCACCTCGGGGGGCGCCGCTGGTTGACCTTGCCGGGTTCACGGTTCCCGTTGAAGCCTTGGCAGAGTTGGCAGTGCTGGCAGAAGCAGCGTTGGCAGCTAAGTTGCCTGCAGATGCCGCGGCTCCGTTAGCAGCCGGCGTTTCCGGGCGCAACGGTCGCGGCGCTGCGAAGAGGAAGCCCTGACCGAA
>JAPLPC010000479.1:3777-6895 GCA_026400425.1 Hyphomicrobiales bacterium
AAGCGGCCGAGCAGGTCGGATAGATCGGCGGCGTGGATGTCGGACAGCGACGCCTGCTTCGGATCCAGCAGCAGTGTCGCCGGCACCTTGATGAAGCGCACGCCGAGCTCGGCGAGTTCGCGCGGCTCGATCCGCAGATCGCTCACATGGTCGATCGAAAAGCGGTAGCCACGCTGGGCGAGCGCGGCAAGGTGCTCGCTCTCCACCGGGCCGAGATGTCGGAACGTGCTGTGCTTGAATTCGAGGATGAAGGAGGACGCCATTGCGCGATTGGCCTCCAGGAAATCGACAAACTGGGCGAACGCCGTCGTGTCCGCAAGCGTCGCCCGGGAGACGTTGCAGAACACGCCGACATCCTTGTTCCGCACCATCAGGCGCCGCAGCACCTGCATGCTGCGCAGCAGCACGCTGTGGTCGATCTCCTGCACCAGCCCGGCCGACTCGGCGGGGCCGATGAAGTCGTCGGCGACGATCACCAGGTCCTGATCGTCGCGCAAGCGCGAGATCGCCTCGTAGAACCGCACTTTGCGCTGGGGCAGCGTCACCACCGGCTGCAGATAGATGTCGATGCGGTTGGCGCTGATGGCGCGGCGGATCGTCTCGATGAATTGCCCGTCGGCCTGCGGTAGCGCGATCATGGCCGGCGCGGCCACCGGCGTTACGGTGTCTTCCGCGACCGCAACCGCGGGCGGCAGCACTTCTGGCGCGGGGCTCGGCGTTTTCACCGCAGGGGCGGGCGGCGCGACGGCCACCGGCATCGGGGCGGGTGCAGGCGGGATGGCCGCGAGCATGTCGTCATGGGTGGCGACCGAATGCGCGAGCTGCTTCATCAGCGATCCCAACTCGCCGATCTCGCCCATAACCCCCTGGATGCGATCCTGCTGCGCCGTGTTCGATGCGTTCAACTTGGCTTCCAGCGCAGCCAGGCGGCGGCCGAACTCGCCGACCTGGCGGGCGAGGTCGGTGGTGCCGCGGGACAGATCGGAGATCTGGCCCGACGCTTCGGCGCGATCTTTGATGCGCAACGACACGGCATTGTAGAGAATCATGATGGTCAATGCGGCGAGGCTGGCGATCGCCGCCTGCTGACCGGAGACCTTCGCCACCAGATGCAGGACGGCGCCGAGCGAGGTCGCGATCAGCACCATGCAGACGCCGACGAAGATCGAAGAAATACGAATCATGACGCGCGCTGCACCTTGGTCAATGTCCTTGTGCGGCAGGCGGTCTCGTGGCCGCCGCGTAATATGAAGCAACCTTAGCATTATTGCTGATTCGGAAACCGGCCCGGCTGCGATGCCCACTGGTGCTTTTGCACCGTCGAGGGACCAATCCGGTGTTGCAGGGTTAAAACGGGGGAGGGCCGCCTCGCTTCAGGTGGCGGCTGCGCCCAGCGTGTCCGCCATGCTGGCGCCTGATCGCCGACATCCACATCCACATCATCAGGCCGATGGCGGCGCCGAGCGAGCCGTATGTAGCGTCGTAATTGCCGAAATTGCCGAGATACCACGACAGCAACAGCGAGCCGCCGAGCCATAGCATGGCGGCAGCCACGGTTCCGGCGCCGAGCCATTGCCAGCGCGCGCTGGGTCGGCTGGGGCCGACCCGGTACAGGAGCCCAAGCGCGACCATCATCACCAGCAGCAGCAGTGGCCAGCGCGCCAGGCTGACCGCCAGCTTGCTGTCATCGGCCAGGCCGATGCTGTCCAGCGCCAGCGGAAACGCAACGACTGCGCTGACCATCACCATAAGGGCGGCGATACCTCCGGCGGTCAGGCCAAGCGACAGCGCGTTGAGCTTGAAAAATCCACGCTTCTCCCTCTCGTCATATACCACGTTCAGCGCGTCGATCACCGCCTTGACGCCGGCATTGGCGCTCCACAGAGCTAGTGCGATACCGAACAGGAACGAAAATCCCAGGCTGGCCTGCCCCTTGGCGAGGACGCGAGCAATCTGGTCCTGCACGATCTGGAACGAGCCGGCCGGCAATACCATGGCCAGGGTCTGCAGATTGTCCGAAATCGTCGAGGCGTCTGCGAATAGGCCGTAACAGGAGACCAGCGCCGTGATGGCCGGAAACACCGCCAGCAGCCCGTAAAACACCACGCCGGCGGCGATGGCGAGCAGGCGGTCTTCATTGATCTGCTCATAGGTCCGCCACAGGATGTCTTTCCATCCGGCACGCGGGATCTGCAACGGCGTGGTGGACTCGCGTCCACGGCCTGGCTCGGCCGCAAACTCACCAAGTGCAGGTGGTGCCTCCGCGTGCGCGCATTGATGGCGCGGGGCAGCTTCAACCAGGCGACGCAGCGCAAGCACGGCCGCCGCCGTGGCGGCGACCAGCCACAGACTCTCGGCGTCGATTCCGCGCCGGGGCATCAATTGCCTGCTTTGCCTTGCTTGCGCGGCGGTGTGACGTCTTTGGCAAGTTGGGCCCGCCGCGTCAAAGCCCAGCCCGCCAGTGTGACGGCCATCAGCAATCCCGCTTTCAGCACGCTGTGATCTCCGGTCGCGCCGCCGGGACGTCGGGGCTGCGTGCTCGGTTTGAATTCGGCGGGGCGGGACGAGCGTACCGCATCACTTCCCGATCGTCGCGCGGGCGCCGTTGCCGATTGCCCAGGCGTCGCAGATACCGCGACCCGCAGCCGGCTGCCCAAGCTCGGAAACTCGCGCGACGGCTTCTTCAACCGCGCGGCAGCCATCCCTGCAAATATCGCTGCCAGCACCAGCAACAGTCCGCCGGTGGCGCCGAACGCCTCGAACAGCCCGTATTTGATCTCGATCCAGCGAAACAGCGCGGCAGCTCCGACCAGCAGTGTTGCGATCAGAAAAATCCCTGCCGCCGCATAGAGGCCGGCGGCCGTGGCATAGGAGACGGCGATGCTCGTGCCCTGCTCGCTGCGGTCGCGCATATAGGCGGAGGTGGCGCGTTTGACCTGATGGAGCTTGAGCGCCAGACCGGTGCGGGCAAGCGCGCTGACGAGCGGTGACATGGGAAAGCCTCGTGATCTGCCCGGCGAGCAGCGCCGGTATGCAAATGGAACGAGCACCAAATCGGATTGTTCCGTTGCCAAAGCGGTGGTAGCCGCCGGGTCGGTCCACGTCGCTTCTTGCCGGT
>JAPLPC010000568.1 GCA_026400425.1 Hyphomicrobiales bacterium
AAATGATCGTCGAAACGGCCCTGCTGCAATTCGAGCGCCGCTGCTTCGATCGGCACTGCAATGTCCGGCGCAAGCACATCCAGCTGGAGATTAGCGCGCACAGCTGCGATTTTCTGCAGGCCGAATGCGCGGATCAGAGCGGCCGGAAAACGCTCGTCGCTGACCTGAAAAACCTCCAGGGCGCGCTGGGTCTGCGCGCCCCAATAGCGATCCTTCGGCACGGCGATGGTGCCGAAGGAATCTTTTTCAATGCGTGTCTCGGTCACGTTCCGCTCACTGCGCGCCGACGACGCCGGCGTTCTTGATGATGGGCGTCCATTTGTCGATCTCGGATTTCAGATGAGCGGCCAGCGCTTCGGGCGTCGCACGCTCCGGCGCGACCGGCTGCACGCCGAGCCCGGCAAGCCGGTTCTTCACGTTCTCGTCCTTCAGCGCGACATTCAACGCGGCGTTCAGCTTGTCGATCACCGGCTTCGGCGTGCCCTTGGGCGCGAACAGACCGTACCAGACGGTGTATTGGAAATCCTTCAACCCGCCCTCGGCGGTGGTCGGCAACTTCGGCAGCGCGGGCGCGCGTTCGGTGCTGGTGACGGCAAACCCCTTGATGGTGCCGCCATCGACATTGCCGACCACATTGACGATCTGTTCGCACATCACATCGACCTGCCCGCTCATCATGTCGTTCATGGCCGGTCCTGCGCCGCGATAGGCGATCTGGGTCGGCTGCGTACCGGTGGCCGTGTTGAGCAGCAGGCCGCACAGATGCGACGCCGAGCCGATGCCGGCATGGGCGTAATTGACCTTCTCCTTGTTGGTCTTCATCCAGGCGACGAGTTCCTGCAGATTCTGAGCCGGCAGATCTTTTCGCGCGACGAAGACGGACGGCAGATCGACGGCGAGACCGATCGGCTCATAGTCCTTGATCGGATCGTATTTGAGTTTTGGATACAGCGCGGGATTGGTGGCGTGGCTGATATGGATCAGCAGCAGATTATAGCCATCCGGCGGCGAGCCCGCGACCTTGGCGCTGCCGATGGAGCCGCCGGCGCCGGTCGTATTCTCGACGATCACCTGCTGCTTCAGCGGACCGCTCATGGCCTGCGCCAACAGCCGCGCGATGGTGTCGCCGGGACCACCTGCCGAATACGGCATGTTCATGGTGATGGTGCGTGTGGGAAACTCCTGCGCCGCGACGGGCGCTGCCAGCAATGCACCGGCAAATACAAATGCAGTCAACCTAATTTTGTTCGTCATCGAAATTCCTCCCGTGTGATCGTTATTGTTTCAGCTCTTGCTCATCTCCAGCACGCGATCGACCATCGGGCCGCACAGGCCGAGATAGTTCGCCGGGTCGCAATGCCTGCGGATGGCGTCCTTGCCGCCGAGCGCTTGTGTGATTTCCGGCACCTCGGCGAGAATGTCGGCGAGCTGGCCGCCGCCTTCGATCGCCTTGCGGCAGGCGTCGTAGACGACGTCATGCGCATGCTGGCGACCGAGTTTTGGAGCGGCTGCCATCATCACCGCTTCGGCCACGATGAGGCCGCGGGTCATCCCGAGATTGTCCAGCATGCGCTTTTCGTGAACCACCAGACCGGCCAGCATGAACTTGGCATTCGCCAGCGACGACGCGGTGAGCAGGAAACTCTCCGGCAGCGACACCCATTCGAGATGCCACGGGCCAGTGGCACGTTCCAGATCATGGATCATGCCGTCGAGCATGGTGGCGACGTGCTGACGCACCGCCTTGGCGGCCGCTAGCATCAATTCGCTCGAAATCGCGTTGCGCTTTTGCGGCATCGTCGATGATGCCCCGCGACCGGGTACGAAGGGTTCGGACACTTCGCCGAATTCGGATGACGACAACAGCATCACGTCGGTGGCGATCTTGCCGAGGGTGCCGGTGATGAGGCCGAGCAGCGTCACCGCTTCGGCGATGCCGTCGCGCGCGACATGCCAGGTGATGGACGGCTGGTGCAGACCAAGTTCGTCGCAGAACAGCTTCTGCATCTCGAGCCCGCCCTCGCCCACCGATGCGAGCGTGCCCGCAGCGCCGGAGAACTCACCCAGCAGAATGCGTGGCAGCGCCTGCTCGATCCGCTCGATATGGCGATCGATTGACGACAGCCAGACCGCGGCCTTGTAGCCGAAGGTCACCGGCAGTGCCTGCTGCAGATGGGTGCGACCGGCCATTGGCGTGTCGCGATATTTTTTCGCCATGGCGCGCAGAATATCGCGGACCTCGCGCAGATCGCGCGCCACGATGTCGAGTGCGGCGCGGATCTGCAGGACATTGGCGGTGTCCATGATGTCCTGGGTGGTGGCGCCCCAATGGACGTAGCGGCCGGCCTCGCCAGCGGCGGCGGACAGCTGATGCACCAGCGGCAGGATCGGA
>JAPLPC010000412.1 GCA_026400425.1 Hyphomicrobiales bacterium
CCTCGATAACTGTAGACCCGATAACTGTAGGGTGGGCTAAGCGCAGCGTGCCCACCCTGCATATTTCGCAGCTGGTGGTGGGCACGCTGCGCTTTGCCCACCCTACGGGAACTTGCGAGTCTTACTTCACCTGCTCGGGATAGTGCCGCTTCAGAACAGCCGTATGCGTCGCATAGGCTTCCTGGCGGTCCACGCTCCAGTATTTCAGCTCGTCCAGCGGGATGCGCTCGCCCGAGATCGCGCAGGTGACATAGGTGCCCGGCGCGATGACGCGAAAGTCGCCGTCGAGATATTGCAGCTTGGCTTCGCCGTGGCCGGATGGGCCGAATTTGTTGAGCACGGCTGATCTCCTGGATGGTCCGGCTGAGCCGGCGGTGTCACTGTGTCATACGCAAAATAAGGCCTCGGCGCCGCGATGGAAAGCGGCTGCGCGGCTAGAAAAGGCTGCCCTGGTCGATCTTCGCCTTGCGTTTCGGTGCGGCCGTTTTGGAAGCCGCCGGTTGGGGGGCGCGTGCGGGTGTCGTAGGCGTGCCATCGGCGGTGACGCCGACGCGTCCATCGGCGAATTCGATGCTCAGCCGCGCGCCGGCATCGATGCTGGCAGCCGCATGCAAGGCCAGGCCGTGTTCGTCGCGGATCAGCGCAAAGCCGCGGGCGAGGACGCTACGGTAGGAGAGGGCGGCAAGCAGCTTGTGCGAGGCATCGACGCGCGCCTGCTGGCGCTGTAACAGCGTCGCCAGCGCGCGGCGGGCACGCTCGGTGAGGCGCAGCATCCGCTCGCGATCGCGCGTGACGGCGTTGCGTTGCGCTTGCGCATTGGCAGATTTCGATGCGGCGAGGCGTAGGTCGAGATTGGCGAAACGATCGCGGCGCTGGCGCAACAGAGCGCGCGCGGAAAGTTTCAGGCGTTCGCCGCACACGATTTGCCGCTGCGCTGCATGCGCGATCTGTGCGCGCAGCACGCGCAGCGTCAGGCCGGAACCGGCCTCCACGAAGCGGCGATGATGTGCGTGCGTATTCGCACGCAACGCGCGTGGCAGCGTCGCGGCTGCATTGTCCAGCCGCTGGCGCGGGATCGCGAGCAGATCGCCGGCATTCGGCAGCGCACGAGCGGCGGCGCGCAACTCGTTGCGCCGCGACTCCTGGCCGCGCTGCCAGCACAGCATCATGCGGCGCTCGAAAGTACCGATCTCGACCAGCAGCTCGGCGCGCACGGGGACCGCCATTTCAGCGGCGGCGGTCGGCGTCGGCGCGCGCTTGTCGGCGGCGAAGTCGATCAGCGTGATGTCGGTCTCATGGCCCACGGCGGAGATCAGCGGGATCATGCTTTCGGCGGCGGCACGGACCACGATTTCCTCGTTGAACGACCACAAGTCTTCCAGCGAACCGCCGCCGCGCGCCACGATCAGCAGATCCGGCCGTGGAATCTTGCCGCCGACCTCCAGCGCATTGAAGCCATGGATCGCGGCGGCGACCTGTTCGGCCGAGCCGTCGCCCTGCACCCGCACCGGCCACACCAGCACATGGCGCGGGAAGCGATCCTCGAGCCGATGAAGGATGTCACGGATCCGGCAGCCATGGCAGCAACTGCTTGCGCGCCTCGTCGAACAGGCCCTCGGCGCCAAGCTTGCGCTTGCGCTCTTCCATCAAGGCCATCAGCGCGCCGACACCGGCGGGCTCCAGTGCCTCGATGACGATCTGGTATTTCGACGAGCCGGGATAGGTGGTCAGCTTGCCGGTGGCGATGACCTCGAGGCCCTCCTGCGGCCGGAACCGCATTCGGCCATGGACGCCTTTCCAGATCACCGCCTCGATCTTGGCGCTCTCGTCCTTGAGCGAGAAATAGCAGTGGCCGGACGAATGCGGCCCGCGGAAGCCGGTGATCTCGCCGCGCACGCGCACGTTCCCGTAGGCGTCCTCCACCGTCCGCTTCAGCGCCTGCGACAACTCGGAGACGGTGAATTCGGCGGAATTCGTCAATGGGGCAGCGGCGGCTTTGGGCATCGGGGACTCGGGCTGTTGCGGCAGCGGATTAGCATGCTAAACGCTGGCAAAACCATCCAAAACCCCCGGCCAGGCATTCATTCCATGAACATTCTCCTCATCGGTTCCGGTGGCCGCGAGCACGCGTTGGCATGGAAGCTGGCGGCGTCGCCGCTGCTGACCAAACTGTGGTGCGCGCCCGGCAATGCCGGCATTGCCAAAGAGGCGGAATGCGTGGCGCTGGATGTCGCCGACCATGCCGGCGTGATCACATTCTGCCGCGACAACAAGATCGATTTCGTCGTGGTCGGGCCGGAAGTGCCGCTCGCTGCCGGTATCGTGGACGATCTCGCTGCCGCCGGCATCAAGGCGTTCGGGCCGAGCAAGGCCGCAGCCCGGCTCGAAGGCTCCAAGGGATTCACCAAGGACATCTGCAAGGCCAACAACATCCCGACCGCGGCCTATGAACGCTTCAACGATGCGGACATGGCCAAGGCGTATATCCGCAACCACGGCGCGCCGATCGTGATCAAGGCCGACGGGCTGGCCGCCGGCAAAGGCGTGATCGTCGCCATGACGCTGCAGGAAGCGGAGGACGCCATCGACATGATGCTCGGCGGCGGCTTTGGCGCGGCTGGCGCCGAAGCGGTGGTCGAGGAGTTCATGGTCGGGGAGGAAGCCTCGTTCTTCGTGCTGTGCGACGGTGAGAATGCGCTGCCGCTCGCCGCCGCGCAGGATCACAAGCGCGCCTATGACGGGGACAAGGGGCCGAATACCGGCGGCATGGGCGCCTATTCGCCGGCGCCGGTTTTCACCGACGCGATCCAGGCGCGCACCATGACCGAGATTATCCTGCCGACGCTGAAGGCGATGAAGGAGATGGGCTGCCCGTACAAGGGCGTGCTGTTCGCCGGCCTCATGATCACCGACGAAGGCCCGAAGCTGATCGAGTACAATGCGCGGTTCGGCGATCCGGAAACCCAGGTGCTGATGGTACGTCTGATGTCGGATCTGCTGCCGGCTCTCATCGCGTCCGCTGATGGGCAATTGAAGAATTTCGATCTGCGCTGGTTTCCGGATCCGGCGCTCACCGTCGTCATGGCGGCAAAGGGCTATCCGGGTGCTTATGACAAGGGAACGCGGATCGCCGGGATCGAGCGCGCCGAACAGATCGAGGGTGTCGAGGTGTTTCACGCCGGTACCACCTCATCGGGCGACTGGATCCTCGCCAATGGCGGCCGGGTCCTCAATGTCACCGCTACGGCGAAGACGGTCGCAGAGGCCCAGCGCCGGGCCTATGAGGCGATCGGGCTCATCAACTGGCCGGAGGGCTTCTGCCGTCGGGACATCGGCTGGCAGGCCGTCGCCCGTGAACAAAAAAACA
Organism: Hyphomicrobiales bacterium; assembly: GCA_026400425.1. Taxonomy (GTDB): domain Bacteria; phylum Pseudomonadota; class Alphaproteobacteria; order Rhizobiales; family Xanthobacteraceae; genus Tardiphaga. The sequence goes on from JAPLPC010000412.1 coordinate 3,368, forward strand.
AGCAAAAGTAGAAATTGATGATCTAACGGAACCATTGGTTGTGCGAGGTATTGGTCCGGCAGAGGTTTCCAATGCCGCATTATTATTTCGACATCAAAAATGGTCTGACCACCCGCGATCACGCCGGTGGGACGTTTGAAAGGGAAGCCGAGGCGCTGGCGCGCGCCTTTCAGCTCGCCAATCGCCTTGCTGGCGAACCGCCAGCCATGCCGGCCTGCGAACGGGTTGTTTGCCTTGTCCGCGAGGATGGCCACGAAGTGGTCCGGATTCCAGTCGCGTCGTTACCGGCAGCAGCGCAGACGGGCTAGATGATGGCGTCAGCGGCGGTCACGGAAAAACTGCCGCAGTAGCTCGGCCGACTGCGTTTCGCCCAGCGCTGAATACACCTCCGGAACATGATGGCAGGTCGGGCTGCTGAAAAATCGCACCCCCGACTCCACCCCGCCGCCTTTTGGATCCGCCGTGCCGTAATAGAGCCGGCGGATGCGGGCCAGCGATATCGCCCCGGCGCACATGGTGCAGGGCTCCAGCGTGACATAGAGATCGCAATCCACCAGACGCTCACTGCCGAGACGGGCGGCCGCCTGCCGGATTGCGACGATTTCGGCATGTCCGGTCGGATCGCGGTCGGTCAGCGTGCGGTTGCCGGCGCTGGCGATGACCTCGCCGTCCTTGACGATGACGCAGCCGATCGGCACTTCGCCCGTCTGCGCAGCCGCTTTTGCGGCTTTCAGAGCCAGATCCATGAAAGAAGGGGCGGTCAAAAGCTCGTTTCCTGCGCAAAACTCTGCTACGGAGAGGCCTTCAGCACAGAGGATTCCAGTTTCGCGTGATATTTGCGCCCGATGAGCGCGCATTGTCGACCGCAAACCCCATCCGCGCCGCTCAACCCAATTCAGCTTCCGCTGCAGCGAGACCTTTCATGCCCCGCGATAACGATAAAAACAACGGCCCCTCGCGCGGCCGACCGCCCGGCGGTAAAGGCCCGGCCAAGGGCCGTTCCGGCGCTGCTCGTGGACCGGACAAGAAATTCGCCAAGCGCGACGGTAGCTATACGCCGCGTCCGCCGCGGGACGGCGACGGCGAGAAGCGGCCCTTCGCCGGCAAGCGCGACGGCGACCGTGCGCCGCGCGGTCCGCGCAAGGAGTTCGGTGATCGCCCGCCGCGCCGCGACCGCGACGATGCGCGTCCGGCGGCACGTTTCTCCGACAAGAAGTTTGGTGACAAGAAGCCGTATGCATCGCGTGATGGCGGTGGCGAGAAGCGCAGCTATGCCCCGCGGGGCGATCGTCCGCAGGGCGATCGCCCGTTCAGCGCACGTCCTTCGCGCGATGGCGATCGGCCGCGTGGCGACCGTCCGTTTGGTGACAAAAAGCCGTATGCAGCCCGAGACGGCGGCGGCGAGAAGCGTAGCTATGCTCCGCGTGGCGACCGCCCGCAGGGTGATCGTCCTTACAGCCCGCGCCCGCCGCGTGACGGTGATCGTCCGCGCGGCGACCGTCCGTTCGGTGATCGCAAGCCGCGCGACGGCGATGGTGAGAAGCGCGCCTACGCGCCGCGCGGTGACCGTCCGCAGGGCGATCGTCCGTTCGGCGACAAGAAATTCTCCCGTGGAGCGCCGGATCGCGGCGGCCCGCGCAAGAGTGCTGGCGGGCGCAGCGACCGCGATTTCGAGCGCGGTCCCGATCGCCGC
>JAPLPC010000457.1:0-4894 GCA_026400425.1 Hyphomicrobiales bacterium
CACTGGTCGGCCTGATCGTGCTCGCAGCGGGGCTCTATATCGCCCAGGGCGTGCTCGATCTGCTGCGCGGCCGCATCCTGGTGCGGATCGGCGCATCACTCGACGAGGCACTGAGCCCGCGCGTGTTCCACACCGTGGTGCGGCTGCCGTTGTTGACCGGCAAGAGCAATGAGGGTCTGCAGCCGCTGCGCGATCTCGACAATGTCCGCGCCTTTCTGTCCGGACAAGGACCGAGCGCGCTGTTCGACCTGCCCTGGTTGCCGCTCTATCTCGCCATCTGCTTCGCCTTCCATCCGATGATCGGCGTCACCGCGTTGGTCGGCGCGCTGCTGCTGGTGGCGCTCACCATCCTGACGGAAGTGATGACCCGCGCGCCTGCGCAGCAGGCCGCCAGCCTCGCCGCCAACCGCGGCGGCATTGCCGCGTCGAGCCGGCGCAATGCCGAGGTTGTCGTCGCCATGGGCATGGCCGGCCGGTTGGCGCAGCGCTGGAAAGACGCCAATGCGACCTATCTGGCGGGCAACCAGCGCACCAGCGATGTCGCCGGCGGCCTCGGCGCCATCGCCAAGGTGATGCGCATGATGCTGCAGTCCGCCGTGCTCGGCGTCGGCGCCTATCTCGTGATCAATCAGGAAGCCACCGCCGGCATCATCATTGCCGGCTCGATCCTCAGCGCCCGCGCGCTGGCGCCGGTGGATCTGGCGATCGCGCATTGGAAAGGCCTGATCACGGCGAGGCAAAGCTGGCATCGGCTGAATGGACTGCTGCAGGTGTTGCCGGCCCAGTCACCCATCACGCAATTGCAGAGCCCGCGCGACAGGCTGAGCATCGAGGCGGTGAGCATCGCACCGCCCGGCGAGCAGCGGATCACCGTCAGTGACGTCAGTTTCACTCTTACCGCCGGAACCGGCCTCGGTGTGATCGGGCCATCCGGCTCCGGCAAATCGTCGCTGTTGCGCGCGCTGGTCGGTGTCTGGAAACCGGTGCGCGGCCATGTCCGCCTCGATGCCGCCGCCATCGAACAATGGGCACCGGACGACCTCGGCCGCCATATCGGATATCTGCCGCAGGACGTCGAATTGTTTGCAGGCACGATCGCGGAGAATATCAGCCGCTTCGATCCCGATGCGAAAGATGACGACATCATTGCCGCTGCCCGGCAGGCCGGCGTGCACGAATTGATCGTCAGCATGCGGCAAGGCTACGACACCGAGGTCGGCGATCATGGCAGCGTGCTGTCTGCAGGTCAGGCGCAGCGGATTGCCCTGGCGCGCGCGCTGTATGGCGATCCGTTCCTGATCGTTCTCGACGAACCGAATTCTAATCTGGATACCGAAGGCGACGAGGCATTGACGCGCGCGGTGCGCGCCGCACGGGCCCGCGGCGCCATCGTCATCGTGGTGGCGCATCGCCCGATCGGCATCGAGGGCGTCGATATGCTGCTGGTGCTGAAGGACGGCCGCATGCAGGCTTTCGGGCCGAAGGAGACCGTGCTCGGCCAGGTGTTGCAGCGGCCTGTCCCGCAGCCGATCAAGATCGTCGCCGAGGGCGGAGTGGCCAAGCCATGACCACGCGCAAAAGCTCATCGCACCGCTCGATCCGCCTGCACCTGATCATCGGGCTTGCCGTCGTGTTGATCCTGGGCGGTGGTCTCGGCGGCTGGGCCGCAACGGCGCAGCTCGCCGGCGCGCTGATTGCGCCAGGCTCGGTCGTCGTCGATTCCAATGTCAAGAAAGTCCAGCATCCGACCGGTGGCGTCGTCGGCGAATTGCGGGCGCGCGACGGCGACGTTGTGAAGGCCGGCGATATCGTCGTCCGCCTGGACGACACCGTGACCAAAGCCGGCCTCGCCATCGTCACCAAGAATCTCAATGGCCTGTGGGCGCGCGCCGCGCGTCTCGAAGCCGAGCAACGCGGCGCCGATCGAATAGCCTTTCCGCCGCAACTGCTGGAGCAGATGGCCGACGACGACGTGAAGAACGTGATCGGCAGCGAGGCCAAGCTGTTCAACGTGCGCTCGACCGGCCGGATCGGCCAGAAGCAGCAGTTGCGCGAGCGGATCGCGCAGCTGAACGAGGAGATTGCCGGCCTCAGCGCCCAGGAGCAGGCGAAGACCCGCGAAATCGCATTGGTGGAAAAGGAGTTGGTCGGCGTCCGCGGTCTGTTCAATCAGCAACTGGTGCAGATTTCGCGCCTCACCGTGCCGGAACGCGACGCCGCGCGCCTCGCCGGCGAACGCGCGCAATTCATCGCCGCGCGCGCGCAGGCCAAAGGCAAGATCACCGAGATCGAATTGCAGATTTTCCAGATCGACAAGGATCTCGTCAGCGAGGTTTCCAAGGATCTGCGCGAGACCAACGACAAGATCGGTGAATTCGTCGAGCGCAAGGTCACCGCCGAGGATCAGCTTCGCCGGATCGATATCCGCGCGCCGCAGGATGGCGTGGTGTTGCAGTCCAACGTGCACACCGTGGGCGGCGTCGTGACCGCCGGCGATACGCTGATGCTGATCGTGCCGCAGACTGATAGTCTGTCGGTGGAGGCGCGCGTCAATCCGCAGGATATCGACAAGCTGCTGATCGGCCAGCAGACGGTGCTGCGCCTGACCGCATTCAACCAGCGCACCACGCCGGAATTGAACGGCGAGGTCAGCCGGGTGTCCGCAGACACCACGACCGACCAACGCACCGGGCAGGCTTACTACACCATCCGCATTTCGCTGCCGCCGTCGGAAGTGGCACGGCTCGGCGCAGCCCGGTTGATCCCCGGCATGCCCGTCGAAGCCTTCGTTCAGACCGGCGAACGCACGATGCTGTCCTATCTCGCCAAGCCGCTGAGCGATCAGTTCATGCGCGCGTTCCGCGACAAATGAAAAGCAGGCCATGACGCTCGCGCGGCGACTGAAGCGGTTGGCGCGGCGTTTCGGCAAAGCGCGCGCATTCTGCGTCGTGCTGCTGATCGCACTGGCCGCGCTGCGCGTCGCCGACGTGCCGGCACTGCAGGAATTGCGGCTGCGCAGCTTCGACACCTATCAGTTGATCAAGCCGCGGGTGAAGACCGCAACGCCGGTCACGATCGTCGATATCGACGAGAAGAGCATCCAGAAATACGGGCAGTTCCCATGGCCCCGCACGCTATTGGCTGATCTCGTCGACAAGCTCCGTTTGGCAGGTGCCATCGTCATCGCCTTCGACGTGGTGTTTCCCGAGCCTGACCGGCTGAATCCCGACCTTGCCGCCAACAGCTTCGCGGGATTGGACGACGAGACGCGGGCCAGGCTGAAGGCACTGCCCAGCAACGACCGTGTGTTTGCCGATGCCATCAGGCGATCCCGCGTCGTCCTCGGCGAATCCGGTCTGCCTTATGTGGTGCGCCATATCGACAAGACGCTGCCGGTCACCGGCATCGCGACGCTCGGCGGAGACCCGCAACCGTTCATGCTGAATTTTCCCGGCCTGCTGCGGAATGTCGAACTGATCGAGCAGGCGGCCGCTGGTCGCGGGATATTCTCGATCCGGAACGAGCGTGACGGCATCGTTCGCCGGGTGCCGATGCTGATGCAGACCCAGGGCCTCACCATGCCGTCGCTTAGCTTCGAAATGCTGCGCGTGGCATCCGGCACCGACACGATCCTGGTGAAGTCCGACCGCGCCGGCATCAAAAGCGTCGGGTTTCGCGGGCTGGAGATACCCACCGATCGCAACGGTCAGCTCTGGGTCCACTTCGCCAAACACGATCCCTCCATCTATGTTTCCGCGGCTGATATCCTCGATGGCAGCGCCGCGCCGCAGGCGCTCGCGCGCAAGCTCGTGTTGATCGGCACATCCGCCGTCGGTTTGCTCGACGTCAAGACGACGCCGCTCGACGCGTCGATGCCCGGAGTCGAGATACACGCCCAGGTGCTGGAAAGCGCGCTCACCAACACCACCCTGACGCAGCCGAATTATGCGATCGGCGCCGAGATGCTGATCGCGCTCATCCTCGGCGTGATCGTGATCTGGCTGGCGCCGATGTTCGGGCCCGTCACACTGGTGATCCTCGGCTCGATCTTCGCGGCGCTGCTGATCGGCGTGTCCTGGTATTTTTATGTGGCGCAGCGGCTCCTGATCGATTTCACCTATCCGCTGCTCTCGACCTCGCTGATCTACCTGACGCTGATCTTCAGCAATTTCGTGCGCGAGCAGGCACAGCGTCGCCGCATCCGCTCGGCATTCAGCCAGTACCTGTCGCCGGCTCTGGTCGCTCAACTGGCGCAGTCGCCCGACAAGCTCAAGCTCGGCGGCGAAGAACGTGAGATGACCATCATGTTCTCCGACGTCCGTGGTTTCACCACCATCTCGGAGTCCTACAAGCACGACCCGCACGGCCTCACCACCTTGATGAACCGATTCCTGACGCCACTCACCAATGCGATCCTCGATCGCAAAGGCACGATCGACAAATATATGGGCGACGCCATCATGGCGTTCTGGAACGCGCCGCTCGACGACAGCGAGCACCAGATCAATGCCTGCTACGCCGCGCTGGACATGCTCGACAAGATCGAGACGCTGAACAAGCAGCGCGCGGATGAGGCCGCGCATGGCGGGCACGCCTATGTTCCGCTCAGCGTCGGTATCGGCCTGAGTACCGGCCTCTGTGTCGTCGGCAATATGGGCTCGGACTTGAGATTCGACTATTCGGTGCTCGGCGACAGCGTGAACCTCGCCTCGCGGCTGGAAGCCCAATCGAAGGAATACGGCTTTCCAATCATCGTCGGTTCGAAGACCGCGCTGGCCGCGAAGGATGCGTTTGCCATTCTGGAACTCGACTTCATCATGGTGAAGGGCAAGACCGAACCTGAAGTGATCTATGCAATCGCCGGCCGGGCGGATATGGCGCGGTCCGAGCAGTT
>JAPLPC010000457.1:4930-27797 GCA_026400425.1 Hyphomicrobiales bacterium
ACTGGGATGGCGCGCTGTTCGCGATCACGCGCGGCCGCGGTTCCGACGTGGCGCACCGGCTCGATGCCGTCTATGCGCTGTACGAACGGCGCATTCGCGCCTATCGCGACAATCCACCGCCGGCGGATTGGAATGGCGCCTTCGCGCTATTGACCAAATAACGGCTCAGAATTCCCGCAGTGCGCGCGACGATGGAAGGCTGACTTCGGCGAGCTTGACGATATCTTCATCCCGATCGATCGCCACATATTGCCCGTCCCAATAGGTCAATGCCGTGTGCGGACGAGACGTCACGACATCGCGGACGCGACCGATGACGATGACGTGAGAGTGACGCTCGATGGTCTCCTCGACCTCGCAATCGATCGCAGCCAGTGCGCCCGACAGCAACGGCACGCCGGTCGCGCGCGTCACCCATTGCGCGCCGGAAAATCGCTCCGTGCCCTTCAATCCACCCTTTCCGGAGAAGCGCTCCGCAATGTCGACCTGATCCGCGGACAGAATATTGACGCCGAAGCCGCCATAGCGTTGCAGCAGCGGCCAGGAGGACGATTGCCGATTGACGCTGACCATCAGCGTCGGCGGCTCAACGGATAGCGAGGAGACCGAGGTTACGGTCATGCCGGTGATATCCTTGCCGCGCCCCACCGTGATGACGCTGACGCCACCCGCCAGCGCCCGCATGGCGCCGCGAAAGACGTCCGCGGGAGCGTCACGATCAAAGGTCAGATTTCGCACGAGTGAATTCATGGCGGCCTCGCAAGTCATCGGCAGGCTGGAACGGCAGGTCAGAGGTCATTGCCGAGCAGGTGGCGCAGGATATCTCCTTCCAGCGCCGCCTGATCGGCCGCACCGCGCGGGCGCGGGCGGGCGATATCGACGATGATATCGTGCGCGATGCGGCCGCCTTCAATGACGAGCACGCGATCCGCCAGCGCCACGGCTTCCGACACATCGTGGGTGACGAGAATCGGCGTGACGCCCTGATCGTCCCAGACACGATTGAGCAACACCTGCATCGAGATCCGCGTCAGCGCATCGAGCGCGCCGAGCGGCTCGTCGAGCGCCAGCACGCGCGGACGGCTGACCAGCGCACGCGCCAATGCGACGCGCTGCTTCTGGCCGCCGGACAACACCGAAGGCCATTGATCGCGCTTGTCGGCCAGCCCAACCTCGCCGAGCGCCTGTTCGGCACGCGCCCTGACGTCCGCGCGTTGGCGATCGCGTCCAAGGCCGACCTCGACATTCGATAACACGCTGGCCCAAGGCAGCAAGCGGGGCTCTTGGAACATCACGCGGATATCGTCGGCACGGGTATCGTCGCTAAAGCTGATTGTTCCTGCCGTCGGCTTTTCGAGACCGGCGATCAGCCGCAGCAGGGTGCTCTTGCCGCAGCCGCTCTGGCCGACGATGGCCACGAACTGGCCGGCCGGAATGTGCAGGTCGATGCCGCGCAGCACCTCGTTGTCGCCGAACGCCTTGCTCAAGCCGCGTATCGTCAACGCCGCGCCACGCTTGGGTTGTGAACGGCGCGCTTTATCTGCAAACGCCTTATCGACACCGGCAGGCGCGTCGACGCGCTGGGCTTCGTGATGGTCGAAACGCAGGGACTGCTGAATGGTCATGTCGATTGCTCGCTTTTGATGTCGCTCAGTGTTTCTGGAAGGCAGGATGCCACGACAGCGTCAGCCGTTCGAGCAGACGAGAGGCGCTGTCGGCGACCTTGCCGAGCAGCGCATAAATCAGGATGCTGAGCACCACGACATCGATCTGCATGAATTCACGCGCCTGCATGGCCATGTAACCCAGCCCCGACGACGCTGCGATGGTCTCGGCGACGATCAGCGTGAGCCACATGATGCCGAGCGCGAAACGCACACCGACGAAGATCGATGGAAGCGCGCCCGGGAAGATCACGCGGCGGAACAGCTCACTGTTCGACATCCCGTAGATGCGTCCCATTTCGATCAACTGCGGATCGACGGTGCGGATACCGTGCAGCGTATTGATGTAGATGGGAAAGAACACACCGAGCGCGACAAGAAACAGCTTGGCCGATTCATCGATGCCGAACCACAGGATGACCAGCGGGATCAGTGCCAGATGCGGAACGTTGCGAACCATCTGCAGCGTGGTGTCGGTGAGCGTGCTCGACAACCGCGACAAGCCGTTGGCAAGACCGAACGCGAAGCCGATGCTGCCGCCGATCAAGAATCCGACCGCGGCCCGCCAGAACGACACCCAGATGTTCTGCGCCAGTTCGCCGGAGGCCGCCAGTTTCCAGCCGGCCATCGCGACATCCGTCGGCGCCGGCATCACTCGCGACGGCACCAGGCCGGTGACGCTGGCCGCCTGCCAGACGATCAAGATGGCCAATGGGACGATCCATTGCGCAACGTTTTCACTGCGTGGCAGGCGAAAACTATGTGCGCGGGGAAGGATTTCAACAATACTCATGATGCGGATGCCTGCAGTGTCGGGGATGCGACTGACGCGCGATGCTCGTTGGCAACGATCTCGCCGATCGGACCAGTGCGAGACCGCACCGAGGTTGAGTGTTCATCGTGCTGTAGCGACAACAACGGGAACACCAGTTCGGCGAAGCGATAGGCTTCCTCCAGGTGCGGATAACCGGACATGATGAAGGTATCGACGCCTGCGTCCTGATACTCCTTGATGCGCGCCGCGACCGTTGCGGCGTCACCGACGAGTGCGGTGCCGGCACCGCCGCGCACCAGGCCGACGCCGGCCCACAGGTTCGGGCTGATCTCGAGCTTGTCGCGGCGTCCGCCGTGCAACTGCATCATGCGCTGCTGCCCGACCGAATCCTGCCGCGCCAGCGTCTTCTGGGCGTTGGCGATGACATCGTCGGTGACATATTTGATCAGATCGTCGGCGGCCGCCCATGCAGCTTCGCTGGTCTCGCGCACGATCACATGCAGGCGAATGCCGAAGGAGAGCTTGCGGTCGCGCTTGTCGGCGGCGGCTTTGACACGCGCGACCTTGTCGGCGACGAGCGCGGGCGGCTCACCCCAAGTGAGATATTTGTCCACGGTATCGACGGCGACATCGATGCCGGCATCCGACGAGCCGCCGAAATAAAGCGGCGGGCGCGGCGTTTGCACCGGCGGGAAAATGAGCCGGCCATCTTCGATGCGGATGTGCTTGCCGTCGACATTGACGGTCTTGCCGGCGAGCAGATCGGAATAGACGTTCAGGAACTCACGCGTCACGGCATAGCGCTCGTCATGCGGCAGAAAAATGCCGTCGCCCTTGTTCTCGACGGGATCGCCGCCAGTCACCACGTTGATCAGCAGCCGGCCATTGGTGACGCGATCCAGCGTCGCCGTCATGCGCGCAGCGACGCTTGGCGACTGCAGGCCTGGGCGCACGGCCACGAGATAACGCAGACGCTCAGTCCACGGCGCGACCGCGGAAGCGATGACCCAGGAATCCTCGCAGCTCCGGCCGGTCGGCAACAACACACCGTAATAGCCGAGTTGGTCGGCTGCCTGCGCGATCTGGCGGAGATAATTGAAATCAATTTCGCGCGCACCTAGCGATGAGGCGAGATAACGGCCATCGCCGTGGGTCGGCAGGAACCACAGCACCTTGGCTTGCGATGGTAGACTCATGAAGGCTCCGTCCGGTGCATAGGATCGTTTGCGTATGGGGGAATGATGGGGGTGTGCCTGCGAAGTGTCGAGACGCTGCGGAAAATAGCGACAGGCGTGCTCCGACGTTGGCGAACACGCGGCGTTCGTTTCATTTTCGGCGCGCAATAGGGGGCATTTTTCTCTGCATGCTGCCCCCCTTTCCCGATCACGAAGTGGTGGGCGGAGCGTGTTTGCAAGCGGCAACGTTTCAACCGCCGAGCCGCAAGCGCCTATCGCCCAGCCATCGGACGCGCCAGACCAGCCGTTCACATACATCCGCCCAAGCTTGCGGCTATGTGGAACCGTTGATGGTTTGTTAACGACATCCGCGCGCGAAGTTGCCGGAATGCGCCGACATTTAGACAACTGCCGTCTTTCCGAGGTCGGCTTAACCAAACCTACAACGGGTTTTGCGAGGTTTAAGCGCCATGCAGAACGCTTCCGTCCAACGTTTTCCACCTGTCTCGGACGCCGCCGACAATGAATCGGCGACGCCTGCAATGGGTCTGGACCCGGCCATGCGCAACGTCTCGGCCGAGATGCTGCCCATACTGCATGAAATCATCCGTATGCTGCCGTCACCGGTCACGGTGCAGGATGGCGACGGCGCGTTTCTGCTCGTCAACGATGCGGCTGCGGCGCAATTCGGCACGACGCCCGCAAGCTTCCAGGACGACGGCGATGCATCGGATTTTCTCCGACAGGCGCTATCGCATCGTCGCCTCACCGCGCGCAACCTGATCCAATCGGGTCGGACGGCGGTGTTCGAAGAGCGCGTCGATTCGGAGCATGACAGACGCATCTTCCTGACCACTCATCGGCCGGTGACGGTGGATGGTCGCGCGCTGCTGCTGTCCAGCGCCAGCGATGTCAGCCGGCAGAAGCAGGTCGAGCAAGATCTGTTTCGGCGTGCTTACTACGATGAACTGACCGACCTTCCGACCAGGCGCGTGATCGAAAAACATGTCGCCGACTTGATCGCCGAGGATATCGACGGCCCGGAGCGGACCGGCCGTTTCGCGCTGGCTTTTCTCGACATCGACAATTTCAAGCATATCAACGACTATTACGGCCACAGCACAGGCGACGGACTGCTGGTTCAGTTCGCCAAGCGCATCGGCTTCGAATTGCGCAGCACCGACATGCTATCGCGCATCTCCGGCGACGAGTTTTTGCTGCTGCTCAATCCGATTGAGAGCCAGCAGGAAGTGTCGGACTATCTGGAGCGGCTGGTGCAGCGTCTCCGCGCACCGTTCTTCATCGAGGACTCGGAGATCTTCGCGACGGCATCGATCGGCGTTAGCCTTTTCCCTGAGCATGGACATAGCTACGACATCCTGCATCAGAACGCCGATATCGCCATGTATCAGGTGAAGAACGACACCAAGGGCGCCGCGGTGTTCTTCAATGCCGGCATGGAGAGCGAGGCTCTCGCACGGATGGCGACCGAGCAGGCATTGCGTCTGGCAATCCTCGACAAGCGCTTCTGCTGCGCGTTCCAGCCCAAGGTCGATATCCGGACCAATGAAATCCAGGGCATCGAAGCGCTGGTCCGTCTGCGCGACGACAACGGTGTCATCCAGGCGCCGGGATCCTTCATTAATCTCGCCGTCGAACTCGGCCTGATCGACGAACTCACCCATCTCGTTCTCGCCGAGATCGTGAAGTCGCTGGATCTGATCGACGAAGCCTTCGGACCGGGTTCCACGATCAGCATCAACGTCGCCGCCAAACAGGCCGGCAATGCCGAGTTCATGCGCTCCTTTGCGCATGCGCTGGACGAAACGGGCTGCCCGACCCGCTTCATGGTGGAGGTGACCGAAGACGCGTTCATCGCCAAGACGCAGTTTCAGGATGATATCCTGCCGATGCTGCGCGCGATCGGCGTCGGCGTCTCCATCGACGATTTCGGCGTGGGCTATTCCTCGCTATCGGCGCTCGCCGACATCACCGCCGACGAGATCAAGATCGACCGTTCCTTCATCACAGACATTCACAAGCGCCCGCGCAGCCAGGGCATTCTGCGCGCGATCGAATCGCTCAGCGAGGCGTTGGGCATGAAGGTCGTCGCCGAAGGCGTCGAGACCTTCGAGGAAATGACCTATCTGCGGGCCGCGACCAGGATCCGCTACGCTCAGGGTTTCTATTTTTCAAAGCCCATTTTCCTGGAGGAGTTGCAGGCGAAGCCGCGCACCAATAGCGATGTTCGCACGGCGCTGGACGCCAGGCCGTCCGATAATGCGCGGCCGGCCTATTCGCGCGCCGGCGGCCGCGGCTATTGAACGTCGGCCGCGCTGTCGATGCTCACCGAGCATTGCCCTTTCGGTTCCGGCATCCCATGTTAGGGAACCGCTAACCAACCGCCGGACCGCGAGAACTCCATGCCTTTGCTGCCTCTGCTGCTCAATATTCTCTGGATCGTGTTCGGCGGGCTTTGGATGGCCGCGGGCTGGGTGCTGGCGGCGGTGTTGATGGCGATCACCATCGTCGGGCTGCCTTGGGCGCGCGCTGCGTTCAACATTGCAGCCTATACGTTGCTGCCGTTCGGCCAACGCGCCGTGCGTCGCGAGAGCGTCACCGGACGCGAGGATATCGGTACCGGCTTTCTCGGCTTCGTTGGCAACCTGATCTGGCTGGTGCTGGCCGGCTGGTGGCTGGCGATCGCGCATCTGATCACGGCCGCGGGCCTCGCGGTCACCATCGTCGGCATCCCGTTCGCATGGGCTCATCTCAAGCTCGCAGGCATCGCGCTTTGGCCGATCGGCCGCGTCATCGTCCCGCATAATGCGTAGAGTGTTGAACGGCGACGTTTTTTCGCGCCGCGGATGCGTCGCGCATACGCTCGGTTAACTATTCCGCTCAATGGTGATCCGAGGTGAGCCTCTGGCGCCGGAGTGGATATGCGTAAAATTCCTTTTCTAATCGTTGCTGGTTCCGTTTCGGCGGTTGTCGCCGCAGGCGCGGGTGCCTGGCATGTATTCGGACCCGGTGAGGTCCCATCGACGGGCAAGGGCGACAAGGCCGAGCTGACCACCGCGTCGATCGACACGCGCTGGCCGAAGCCCGTCTCGAAAGCGCCGTCCGAAGCTGCCCCCAAGGTTCAGGCCGTTGCTACCGCCCCGAGCGCCGCGTCGATGGCAGCGCAGCCTGCGGTCGAGAACCGCCCGGCCTATACAAAGCCGGTCTGCAATAATCCGAACGCACTCGGCGTCGCCCGCACCGTGCAGATCGACACCACCGGCGGCCCCGGCCTCGGCATGTCGCAATATCGCGATTACGACTTCCTGCAGCCTGGCGAGGTGGTGCTGACCTTCGACGACGGTCCGTGGCCGAACACGACGCCTGCGGTGCTGAACGCGCTGGCCGCGCAATGCGTGCAGGCGATCTTCTTCCCGATCGGCAAGCACGCCACATGGCATCCAGCCGTGCTGAAGCAGGTGATCGCCGCCGGTCACAGTGTCGGGACGCATACCTGGTCGCATCAGAACCTCGCGAGCAAGAGCCCGCAGGAAGCCATCGACGAGATCGAGCGCGGCATCAGCGCCATCACCCTGATGGCCGGCCAGCCGCTTGCGCCGTTCTTCCGCTTCCCGCAATTGCGCCAGACCGCCGAACTGAAGGCGCATCTGGCCCAGCGCAACATCGCGACCTTCTCGATCGACATCGACTCCGAGGATTTCCGCGTTCACAACGCGCAAAAGCTCGTCACCTCGATGATGGACAAGCTGAAGAAGAAGGGCAAAGGCATCCTGCTGATGCACGACCTGCATAAGTGGTCGGCTGCCGCAGTGCCGGATCTGCTCGCCCAGTTGAAGGCCGGCGGCTACAAGATCGTGTTCATCCGCCCGAAGGGCACGCTGACCACGCTGCCGGACTACGACGCCGCCATCCAGGCCGAACTGCAGCCGGTTAAAACCAGCAATGCCCGGCCGATTTCGAGCGTCATCCAGACCGTGGACTAAACGCCCATCGATCAACCGACCTACGAGTGGCGCCTGTGGGCGCCATTTCCATGTCGCCACCCGACGACGATGCATGGGACGTGTCGCGACACCCAGCATGGCAGGTTCGCAAATCGGCAATTCCGCGTTTTCCGCTGCCGTAAAGCCCGTTGCCGCAGCGCGGCTGATCGGCTAAATCATGCGCCGAAGCACCCGTAGCTCAGCTGGATAGAGCGTTGCCCTCCGAAGGCAAAGGTCACACGTTCGAATCGTGTCGGGTGCGCCATTTGCGTACAAAACCACGAACATTTCCGTTCTCGGTCTGTTTGCCGGCGATGGCGGCCTGCAGGATATCCCTGCTGCCGATGATCCGGATGGCATGGTCGTCGACCTCGACCGCGTCGATGATCGAGTGGATGTAGCCTTTGCGGGTGTTGATGTCGCCCGCATCTAGCTTGGCGTTCATCAGTCGCGCAAAGGCGTCGATCTTTTCCGCATTGACGGCAGCCGCCACGCCGCATTGGGCACGGGCGTGATCGAGGGCTGCCTTGGCCCGCTCCCGGTGAGCCTTCAGAGCGGCAGTGCGCTCTCGCAAGATATCGTCGAGCTCGACGATGCCATCTTCGATCGAGCGGTAGAGCCGCTTCATGCGATCTTCGCAGTCGGTCAATTCCTTCTGCAGACCCAGCAAGCGGCCGTCCGCCGACTCGCTCTTCGCGGCCTGGCGTTCCATCAGGGATTTCAGGAGGTCGGCAATGCGGCTTGGCGCCAGCACACGCTGCTTAAGGTTGGTCAGGACGATTTCGTCGAGGGTCGCGGCCGGAATGTGCCGGCCCTTGCAAACCGATTTCCCCTTCTGGTGGCAACCCGCACAAGAATAATACGAATACGACCGTCCCTGCCGGTTAGTTGTGCCGGTCCGGGTCATTCCCGAGCCACACGAGGCACAGACCGCGATACCGGTCAGTAGCGAAGGACCGTTCACGACCCTTGGAGGCGTAGTCTTGGGATTGCTACGGACGAGCTTTGCCTGGACGCGGTCGAAATAGGCTCGCTCGATCAGGATGGGTACTGGGATATAAATCACGGTCGACGGGTCGTGCTTGCTCCTATCCCGCGAGCTGCGTACGCCATAAGGCCATTGTCCGGTCGCATAACAGGCGTTTGTTAGAATCTTGTGCACCGGCCCGACACCAAACGTTGCGCCGCGGCGGGTGCGGTAGCCGTGGGCGTTCAGCCATTTTGTCGTCTCCTTGACGCCGAGCGGGCCGGTGTTACCGTCGCCCTCAAGGTAGAGCTTGAAAATCAACCGAACCGTTTCGGCTTCGACTGCGTTGATGTCGAGCTTCTTCTTAATCTTCTGCCCACGCCGCTCAGCTTCAACGATCTGTAGGCCAAGGGGCGGAGTCGCGCCGTTCCAAAACCCTTGCTTGGCCGACTCACGCATAGCGCGCGTAGTGTTCTTGGAAATTTCTCGGGATGTGTGCTCGTCAAAAGCGCCGATGATTTGACGTACGAGTATCTGGCTGGGATCGTCTCCCGTCGGCTGCGTGACTGAGACGACCTCGACGCCGTGCTTGCGTAGCTTGCGGATCGTCAGCTCCATCTCGGCGACGTTCCGGAAAAACCGGTTGAATGCGTAGAATACGATTGCGTCGTATGGGTGATCTGGCGCGCACGCGCGTTCAATCATGTCCTGCAGCACGGGCCGACGATCGTCGGTTGCGGTCTTGGCCTCGACAAACTCTTCGACAACGAAGTAGCCGTTCTGATCGCAGAAGCCTGCGGTAATCTTCCGTTGACTCGGGATCGATGCCTCATTGGAGAACTGGCGCCCCGTGCTGACTCTATAATAAGTAGCAACACGCTTAGCCACGTCAGGCTGCGCGGAAGCGGAATTGCGAAACATGTATTTGTTCATGGGATAACTCTACTGCAGCTCTGTGGTAGCGGCCTTATAAAGTTCGATTGAGAATCTCATTTGATGGCCTGTCAATGGCTATTTTCTGGGGGATCGGTTGCGACACCGGTCAGCAAATCCTGCAGCTCGCGGCCGAGCAAGATCTCAATCGCGCGCAACTCAGCGTCGTGTATCGGAGGCGAGAGCGGCAGATCAACCACCACCTGAAACTCGTCAGCCTTTGGTTGCCGGCGCCCCTTCTTCTTTGCCGCCCTCTGAGGAGCAGCCACGTGGACGTGTGCGTCGGCCTCCGGCGTTCGTAGCTTAGGGCGTGATCGCGCCGCCATCGGCTTAGAGCTCATGGCTGAGCTCCCGTCGATAATGCCGATCCCTCTCCGCCTGCCGCTCGAGCAGTCGCGAGCTCTCGATAACGTCGAGCGTGGAAACCTTGGGCGATGCGCGCGACAGTCTCTCGGCCAGCCAGCTCTGGCGCTGGGTTGTCGAGAAGGCAAAATCATCGCGCTGCTGATCGAAGGGCAATTCGGCGGAGAGGCGCCGATCAATGCTCTTGGCATCGACCACGAGCGTCGTCCGCTCCCGCGCACGGCTCGTCGCCACGTAGATGTCGTGGCGATTATAGCTGTGATCCAGATACACGACCGCATGATCGACCGTGAGGCCTTGGCAGCCGTAGACGGTCGACGCATAGGCCCAGCTAAGACGTGGGCGCCCCTCCGCGTCGGAAAGCCGCATAGGATCGAAGGCGATGCGTCGGCCACCAATGTTGGCCTCGATGCTGATGCGACCCGCATCTCCGAAGGGACTGGCGACCTCGTTGACGTTGATGACGGTCGCGGTAGAGCCATTGACCACACCAAGCTCGTCGTCGCGGGTGAGAAATCTGATCTTGTCCCCGGACGCGAGTGCAATCTGGGTTGAGTGGCCGGACGGCGTCGCCGCTGTGAAGCTGACCTCGGCGCCCACGACGATGCTGCTGTTCTTGAGGCGCTCCCGAGCTGCGCGCGAGATGGCGGCCACTGCAGCGTTGGATTTTGCGAGGATCAGGATCGAGGCAGCGGGAGCCCGTGCCCGAATCTGTTCCGCCGAATCCAGCAAGTCATTGACGGCGGCTTTGGCGCCGTTCGCCTCGATCAACAAGCCCTGGTCTGCAAATGCGTGGAGCGCGGGCACGGCCTGTCCGGCACCGAAGGCTGTAATGGCGTCCCGTGCCCAGGCCTCACGCTGGCGAACGATATTGCTCACGCGCGCAGCTTCAACGGCGCGCGCCACCAAATCGAGGCCAGGACCAGCACCGATGGCCTGGAGCTGCCGCCGGTCTCCCACGAGGATCATCTTGGCGCCGGCCTTGGTGACCGCGCCAAGCAAAGTGTGCATATCTCGCGAGGACAGCAGGCCGGCCTCGTCGGCAATCAGAACCGTGCGCTCGTCAAGAACCTTCTCGCCGGCCTTGAGCCTCGCGATCCAGGAGGCCGTTGCACGCGCCTCGATTCCGAGGTCATTGCGGAGCATGTTGGCGATACGCCATGCGGATGCGGTACCGATGACCCGGCATCCGGCCTTGGCATATCCCTCCACGACCGGCGCCAACAATGTGGATTTGCCAACCCCTGGGGCGCCTTCGACGATAGCGACCGCCGAATTGGTGGTCGCTGCGAGCGCGGCGTCGGTCTGCTCAATCGTGAGCCCGGAAGTCCGGCAATGGTCCCTCAGCGCCTCCGGTTCGACGGCGCGCCAGGACTGGTTGGCGAGACGTTGCGCGTAGTCGACGACCTCCCGCTCGATCGCGAGCATTTCCGGTGTCGAGTAACAGGGCAGGCCGAGGGCATCGTGACCGATCTTCAAAACCGCGCCGCGGCTCAGCAAGCCACTCAGTTCGGCATCAGCGCGTTCGGCGGGCAGTCCGGTGCCGACCAAGGTGGCGGCGACGGAGCGCAGAAGCTCTCGCCTCTCGATGACACTCTCATGTTCAGTCAGGTTCGCCGGCAGCACGGCTAACCGTTCGGAGAGCAGCCGTTCGCCCGCCTCCTGATCGAGCGTCTTCGACGGATCGCGAAAGCGTTCGGCGAACGAGCCGGTCTCGATACCCAGTGACTGCGCGGCGGCGCGCCAGACGTCCTCCCGCCCAACGCTTTCACTCTCACGCTTGCTGCTTCGCGTCGCCTTGGCGATGGCAGCGGCCAGTGCGGTTGCTTCGCCGCTGGTAAGACCATGTTCGGCAAGTTCCTCTTCGATCTCCTGCCGCCGTGCGCTGAAATATTTGATCGTCGCATCATCGACGCCGGAGATCTCGAAGACGCCATTCTTGCCGACGCGGTCGATCACAAACCCGATTTTCTCGAGCTCATGGGCGAGCGCCGCGTGATATGTCGCACCCGCCGCCATCTTGAAGTCGCGGATGATTTTGGAATGCAGCCCGCCGACCGTGTGATCGCTTTGACGCGTCGCGATGTTCAGGCACACGCAGTGCGTATGCAAATTTGGATCCGCGAACACGCGTCCGTCGCTGTGCGTGGTCGGTCGGCTTTCGCCGTGCTGGAACATCGCCGCGGTTAACGCTACCTTCTCCAGAAAGGCGCCATTGACTCCTCGGCGCGCCCAAGTCGCCTCGCGTTCCAACATGCCGAGCGTGGCACGAACAGCGCTCTGCTGCGCCGCTTCGATCAGGCATTTTGTGTCGTACGATCCAAGACCCCAAACAAGACTGACAGACCGGGGCGCGCTCAGGGTGATGTCGAAGGCAGGTGTGCGCTCTTTGTGGCGCCGAATCTTTTCGAGTAGCGGGGCGCCGTTTTCATCGAGCGCATAATACATGCGTTCGAAGGTGGCGCTGTCGACTGGGGAGCTATCGACGACACCAAAATCCCGGGCAGGCGCATACCAGATACCGCTTGGCTCTGCACTACCGGCGTAATACTCCGTCGCACGCTGACGCGTGTAGTACGTACTGCTTGCCGCCGGATTCCAGGTTGCAACCACGAAAAAGGCCCCCGCTCGGAGGCCTTCCAATTACACCCGAGTCGACTTGCAAATTTCGGGAGCGAAGATCGAAGCCGGTGTCATCAGCTCCTTCTACCGACGTCGGCGCCAGATGGTCACCGGCCAGGTGAGAAGCGCGGGATCGCCGATGCCGACAGCAATGGCTTTCACAGTATTGCCAAACACGCCGAGTTCGTAGGCGAGGCGCTCGGCGCGGACGATCGGCACTTCCTTCCTGGTCGTCGCTCTTGTCTGCGCTGTCGTCGTACCCTGCGGGCCGCGCGTCTCGGTCGTTGTCGTCTCTTCGACCTCGATCGTGCGCTTGCCGATCATGTGTTCGGAGAATTGCACCGTGCCGCCGTCGAGGTTCTGCTGACAAACTATCTTGGTGCGGAAGCGACGCAAGATACTGGTTGCAAGTTTGTCACCGTAGCGCTCCTGCAACTGCTCGATCTCATGCAGAGCAGCCGCCAGGACGCCCACACCCTTGTTGCGGCCGAGATCGAGGAGGTCGGGGAACCGGCGCAGACGACCGAGTGAGGCCAACTCATCAAGGCAGAGGAAGACGCGGCGCGTCTGCGAGTTCGGGAACGACTCATCGTTCACGTGGGCTGCGATGGTGTCGACGACCGCGCCGATCCAAGCCGCGGAGAGCTCGGGATAGCGGCCAGAGCGCTGCACCACCACGGTTCGAGGCTGGGCCGCATTAGATCCGTCCAGCCATTCCCGGAACGAGAACTGCCGGTTGGCGGGGAGATCGCGCCAGTTGTCGGCAAGCGGCCGGAGGAATCGTAATACCGCAGCACGCAGCGACAGAAAGAAGCTCACGGTCGTCCGCGACAGTCCGCCGGTCTCTGGATCAACTTCGATCAGATCGGCTGCCGGCGGGTAGACTGCCTGCAACTCCGTCTTGAGTTGGACAGGATCCATAAGCGTTGCTTCGTAGAACTCGGGCATCCCCCATGTGGTCCCATGGCGGCTTTGACAGAGAATGGCGCATCCGGCGAGCAGCGTACCGCTACCGGTTTCCCAGATGCTCTCGTCGGTATGCGGGGCGAGCAGCGCACCGAAGGCTTCGGCGTCGCTCTTGGTCAGCACGTCGCGCCCGACTGCCCAGGCATAGCCGCCCGGCCGGTGCCCGTGCAGAACCGCGAAGGCGGCATCGGGCAGCGGGAGGCCGCTCAAAATCTCACCGGTCGTGTCGTGGATGAGGACGCGGACATTGCGGTTGGGCGAGCGGTACATCGCCGCAAAGATCTCCTGCAGCAAATGGAGGATGATGCGGGTCTTCGCCGATCCGGGGGCACCGAGGAGCAGCACGCCGCGGATCTCGCGCAAACGCGACAGGATCACGCCCGGTGCCAACGCAATCCCGAGACCGTGCTCCCGATCCTCTTGGGCCATGGACGCCGAAGCGCTGCGTCTTGCATCTCTACCTTGCTGGAGTTCCAGTCCTTCATAGTGCCGGCGAGTATCGATGATCACGGCTTCGCGCATCATGATGCGCGAGGCCGTGATCCAGGCCGCAAACCATGCCAACAAACAGCCGGCGATGCGGATGTAAAAATCGAAGACCATGCCGGTAGCGATCGGGATGCGCCAGATGGTCGTCAGTGCTGCGAGCACGTGGGTGTAGGCCGGAGTGATCGTGGACCATTCGGCGAGCACGCTCGAATACGACCCACTCATAGCTTCCCACAGCAGGGGACCGGATCCGATCCAGGGCGCATCAGCGTACCAGCCGACCGGCGGATCGATCCAAAACGCCAGCCACACCGACATCGCCAGCATGGACACGCCAAGGCGGAACCGCACGCGCTTGGTCGCTTTCAAATCACGCTTTTCGTAGGCCGCGAGCTTCATTTTAATCCTCCTAGTAAAATTGGCCACGATGTCGCCAGACAACGAGCGCCGTCTGGCCGGGAATGTAGGCTTGGTTGATGTCGCGGTTGGTTTCCTGCAGGTCCGCCTCGGGCAGTTCGAGCAGGCTGGCGGCGCGATCCCAACCCAGGTCTCGCATCGGCACATAAATGCAGCCGTCGACCCGGCCGCTGAGCCGAGGGCATGGCGGCCAAGTTGCGGCTTGCGCGCTGCGGACCGGCGGATTGCGGTAATGCCACCAATCGATGGTGGGACCGATCGCAAGGCTTGCGAGGAGGACGGGAAGTCCCGCCAACATACCGAGCACCGCCGCTCGGGCGGCTGTCGGGATCGCGATCCCGCGCAGCACGGCCCAGGATCTTGCCGCATCCGCCGACACCTCCGGCGGCTTCGGCAAATGATGCTCGGGTGCAACTTGACGAACGATCTCGGCATACTGCCGATCGGTGAGCTCCTGCAGCTCCTGGCGCGGGAGGCGAACGAGCTGTTCGGGCGTCATCGCCTTCAACTGGTCCATCCGCGCCAACTGCTCCGCATTTCGCTGCGCCCGCAAGGTGCTCACGTCCTTCAGAAACGCCTTGAGCCGCTCAGCCATGACCACCCCCGAGGAACGGGAGGATGCGCGTTAGTTCCTTGTGAATCCTTCCGCTCCAGTCCGCGACGTCGTTCACGAAGCGCTTCGCGAACGACAGCGGAAGCCTCGTCCGCACCATGGCTTCCCGGAAGTGGTCATGGCGCCAGGACATGATCACGGGCGGCGACTCACCCAGCATCTCCAGCAAGCGACGCGACTGAGGCCTCAGTCGCGGCAGGCGCATGTGCGTGTAAGTGTCGAGGAGGCGGTCAACACCTCTAGCCAATTCCTCCGGCATGTCGCGCGAGGCCTTCTGCGGGCAGCCGTCGCGCTCGTTGAGGACGACCACGATCTGAGCAGAGGGCAGGATGCGCTCGAGCCTCGTCGCTTGTCCGAGGACCTGGCGAACCGATTCCGCCGTGGCCACCATGACCAGGAAGACGACCACGTTCAGACCAAGCGCCGAGATATCGTCGTCGACGTCGACCTCCGCGATGAACGAGTTTGCAAGTTCCGTCAGCGCGCCGCCGACCTCGAGCAGGACAGACGCATTGCTCTGAGGCATCGTGGTCAGCGCTTCGTGGAAGGGAGCGAACACCGGCAGCAAGTCGCGCTCGCCTTCCGCATCGGCGTCGAGCTTGGCGGCATGCAGGCTCTGGACATTGGGACCGAGAAAGCGCTGGAGCTTACCCTGCTCGTCGAGCTCGAACACCCTCAGCGTGGCGTCGACGAGTGAAAATGCCATCGCGATGAGAATAGCGAGCAACGACTTGCCGACGCCGCCGACGTCGCCGTCGACGATGCAGGTCACGGGCGGGGTAACCGCCTTGACGGGGCGAATCGGAGATTTGGTCTTGGCCATATGGCTCCCTCTTCATTTGCGGGAGCCGAAACGCGAAGGGCCCCGCCGATTGCGGAGCCCTTTTATTAAGGCCAGTTCGGCCTAAAGATTTCGGGAACGAAGATTGTCCCGGTGCTGCCTACTAAAGGGCCTTGGTCATCCAGAACTCACTGCCAGCCCGTTCAGCGATGGCAAAGAACTCCTCCCAGCCAGCGCGCGTCCTCACCCGACGGCCAAGATCGCGGAGGCGCCGCGCAGCCTCTGTCTCCTCGTCGACGGTGCTCTCGCCATCCGCTTCATCAGCCTGCGCCAGGAAGCGCTTTAGCGCTTTAATGTGATCTGGCCCGAGCATGGCGCCAACGCCTCGCTCCACCCGGCCCAAGAGCATCGCGCAGTCGAGCGCGGTCTTATAGAAGAGAACGTTGGCATAGACTGAGGACGGGTTGAGGTCCATCGCTGAGGCCGCCTGCATCAACTGCGGCAAGGACGGCCCGCTCTGCTTGTTGTGCGCAAGCTCCTGATGCTGAGCCAACGCACGCTCGCGCAAAAAGTTCGCCTGCATCTCATGCTGTTCTTCCAGACCAACATTCTTGAAATCATCGCTCTCTATCATTTTGCGGAGCTCTGCGGACATTGCGTGTTGAGCCCTCAAGAAATCCTCCGTTTTGGTGTAAATCGCGTGAGCAGTACGGATGAGTTCGAGCTGCTCTTCCTTAACGGAAATAGATTTTGCGCCCTTGCGGAGCTGCTCACGCATGTCGGCGTAGACAGACTTCATGGCTTGATAGGAACTAAGCCCAGCGTACCAGATTTCCACTCGCTTCTGGCCCTCGGCAAAGCAGTTTCGTGCCGAGATATTGCCGAGCAGCGGCTGCAACCGCTCGAAGATCTCGCCGCGCCGCGTGTCGGCTGCCATCTTGCGGCCTTCCGAATGGTCTTCACAGGCGCGCAGCCTCTCGGTCGCCATCGTCACCGTAACGTAGAGACCGTTGCGGGCGCGCTCCTCAAGCCCGACAACGCCTTGACCGCCGTGTGGGCGCTCAGGGGTCTCGTGCACCTTCGTAACCACTACCATGACGAACTCGCCCGCGATGAATTTTTCCCGGTCACGGCTAAGCGGCAGGGCGGAATCGAGCTCGGCCAGCGTCGTCGGCACGATCATGAGGTCGCTGACGCGATCCTCTCGAAGCCGCTCCAACAGGCTTTCGCTCGGCTTAGGGATGCCGCCGGGATGCTGATCGATGTTTATCAGGAGGAAGGGGCGCGGGTTGCGACCGAGGTCGTCGAATGCCTCGTCGAGGGTCACGAGGCGAATGCGCAGGTCGGTGTCGGGCACGTTGATCTCCGTGTATCGTTATGTCTTGATCTTCGCCCAGCGGGAGGTAGGAAATTTCGGGAAGGAAGATGCGAACTCGGCTTTTTGTTCAAAGCTGGACTAAAATCGTGCGAGAGCCAGCGTGCGCCTCTAGAAATTCCGCCAGTGCCCTGCGACGCTCCTTGACCGGGTAGGTCCAAACCGCTTCATCGAGACGCTGACGAAATCCCCGCCACCGAGGCGAGCGCAGCATGCAGCTTGGGATCACGTGATAATCGTCGATGAGGAATCTGTTGCTGTAACAATAGTGAACGCATCGCTCGAAATTCGCGGCGATGTATCCAGCGAGAGCTTCGATGCGCGCAAGGTGGTCGCGCTTCCATCCAGCAATGATCAGGTCGGCGGCGGCCAGGCCGAATACCGCCTGATAGGCGGCGATGTCGGCCTGTACACGCGCCGGTCTTGTGCTCCCGGAGAAATGATGTTCCGCCAGCAGGCCGGCAGAGGCCACGAAAGACCACCGCGCCCGATCGGACGCGAGCTGCTTCGCCGACATGTCGTCCGGCACAAAACCGCCGGCCGCGCGGGCGGATCTTGCGTGAATGACGAGGTGTCCCCTAACCATTCCGTCGGCATTCGCGGCAGTATAGTGGCTGACCTCATGAAGGATAGTTCCATGCTGGCTGTCGAGGAAGGCGTCAGCCAGCTCCGGATGACGATGCACCAGATCGAAGTCAAGCTGCGTTGCGGTCTCGTCAATCGGCATCGGCGTCAAGCCTAGTGGGTGGTGTCGGTCGGCGCGGAGCCAAGCGGCGTATGCACGTTGAAGGAAAGGTGGCCGAGCGCCAGGACCGCGTTGCCCATGTCCCGCGCGTCCGTCCGCTCGCGGAATTCGAGCTGGAGGCTGCGACCATCGCGCGCGCAGTAGAGCTGGCCGACAACGCGGCCATGGATCAGCAGGACGAGGCGCGGCTGCGTGAAGAAGCCCTCCACGACCTGGAACCCTTCCAGCCTGAGCTTGCCGCGGCGCGATGCCTTCGCGATCTGCGAGACCAGGGCCGGCGGATCAATAATCACATGGAGAGGCAACTTAAAAGCGGCCGTCAGATCCGGGTTGAACACGTCAACCGTGACGGTATGCTGCAAGGCCTCCTTGGACATCACGCCGTGCTTCGAGGCGGTGTTGGCGCTGTCCACGAGAAAGCTCATCGTTGCCTTGAGATCCATGGCTGCCGATTCCATGAAGGCCGCGGCGGGGGTGAAGTCGTCATTCGAATTGATCATCGACATTTTATGTACTCCTTACCTGACTAGATTTTCGTTTCCTTGCTCGCGACCGTCAGTGCCATGCGCATGACGGCGTCGGCATCGTGCGGCATGATTCCGAGCACGCGAAAATTACCGCTGCCGTCGTGCGCGAAATCGATAACGGCCAGCTTCACCCCCGCGTAGCCCGGCGTGATCGGCGTGGCGGGAACGATCGGCGCCTTATCGGGCTCCTTCTTCGGATCGACTAAAAACTCCCAGACACGCTGCAGATGCTCGTTGCGCTCCGACCTGCTCCGTTCCCGCATGATGCGGCGGTACTCGCGGCAAGCCTTTTCGATGGGGTTGCGCTTCAGCCAATCGGGAAACGTTTCGGGCGCCACCTTTTCGTGGAACGCGAGAGCAGCGACCTGCGCGTACTTGCAGACCCGGTCGCGTAACCAGGGATGCGCAGATCTGGTGAAAGCCTGGAAGACCGGGTAGCAGTCGTTTTTCGTGCTGCCGTGAACTTTGATATGACGGTCAGCGAGGAACTGAGCCTGAGAGCCGGTCACAGCGATCGCGCAGTAGGCGGTGTAGATCACCGCCACGATGTTCTCAGTCGGGACCTTCCGACCAACCTTTGCGAGCTGGTCGTGCAAGACCTCGTTGCAGGACTGAACCGCACGGTCCGCTTCCGCGATCATCAATTTTGCTGCTTGAGCAACGTTATCGATGTTGCTTTCAGTATAACCGATATCGTCCGCGTCGAGGTGGTCACGGGCGTGCTGGGCAGTTTCGGTGAAATCCATGATCCTTCTCCTGTCTGCTTGCGGACTACTCGAGCTCTTGGTCGCGCTGCCTGCGCAAATACTCGAAGAACTCTTCCGACGTTTCGAACGTCGTGCATTTGGCAGTCAGGAGCTTGTCGACATCCATTGCGACGCCGAAGCGAACGCCGTTTGCGACTTCCTCGACGGTCGACACCACATCGGTCATGCGGGGCCGCTCCGGGCCGACCAGAAGTCCACGGCCTGAGAAGGTGCGCCGGCCAAGCGCAAAGAACGCGGGATTGGGCTTGAGCAGTGCTTCGTCATCGACGTAGAGCACGTCACCGGTCTGGAGTTCAGTACCCCATGCGATGTGGCCGCCGACTGCCGCCTGGAGCGAGGCCAGCCTGCCGTCGATGGTGTGCGGTTCGACGACCCGCCGGAACGGGTCGATGAGAATCGCACGCAGCAATGCGCTCGACTTAGGCGCATTCGCTACAGTTTTATTCGAATTGGATGCCATGTCTTTGCCTGAACTTCGATGGTTTGAGGCACACACGTCAGTGAACAACGCCGATGCACCGGTACGTGTCTGCTTAAAGGCGAAGGGCCACTGCGTCCGGCCCACGACGTGGACTTGACAGATCAGCAAAGTTCTGTCGTCGACCCGAGTGAAAATGGAGTGTGACTGTGGGTACGAAACTTCCGCTGTATGGATACGTCGATCCGACCGCAACTGGAGGGGGGCGTGGCAAGGCGAGGCGAGCGAAGGATGTCGGAGAGGTTGCCAAGTTTCTCGACTATATGAATCGGCTAGAAGTGCAGCAGCACCGTGCAGATTTGATACTGGAAGACTTCGATATGGACGTCGATCCGTGGACCCATGATATCCGCGCTGAGGTCAACTCGCACACGCGGCCAGAACTCGAAGCGCTGATTGACCGAATTCGAGGCCAAGGGAAACAGCAAGAAGGCTGTCTATCTCGTCGAACGGATTCTCGTCGAGAAGATTACCGTTCTCGCCATGAAGGATAAGATTTTTCCCCTCGATCACTTCATGGAAGATTCGCGCCCGGACTCGGCTGTCTTTCAGGCAATGTCGTCGAATGTGCTCGAGGTCCGAAGGATGCTGGAGCGGTTCATTGGAAGCCGTAAGAAGATGAACTTCAAAGACAAGGGAGCGCTCGCGCCACCTAGGTGAGCTGGTTTGGCGGCGCCTTGGGCACCGAAATCTTGTGGAGCGGAACACCGTCCACAGGGCCACGATAATGGGTACTGACAAAGATCAGCTTACGCTGTTCCGACTTTGGCCCGCAGGGCTGCATCTTGAAATGGCCGCTCACCGAGATTCGCCGCGTGAGTTCCCATCCCTCCGTGGAGCCGCAGTCAGTCCAGCCGAACTTATTGGCAGGGGCCGTGAGACGCTCGACCTGAAACAGCGTAAAGCGCTTCCATCCGCGCCGTGCGGCTCGATCCATTTTGCTCCGCATCGTCTGGGCGCCTTCTCGCAGCCTCTCACGATTCCCGGGCGCGGCCACCACGGAATAAGCCAATGCGAGGGAAATCAGGTTCTCAACCTTCTCCGCGAAATCGTCGGGGTCCCAACTCGCGTCGGCCAATTCGCTTAAGAAGGATGACGCCAGTTGGTCACACCGGATCGCGCCGCCACCCGAAGTCCACTTGATTGTTCCCAGCGCCAGTCGTCCGACGGGACCGATTTTTACGAAGATGCGGAGCCGATTCGTGTCCGAAGGCCTCCACCCGTCAGCCGGCTGAGGCATGTCCTGCTCGGCTTCTCCCGGAACCCGTGCAACCACGATTGCCTTGATCTGCAACATGGGACCGAGACGGATCGCCTTGTCGGCGATATCGATATAAGCTGTGATGCGCTGTTTCAGCAGTTGATCGGCAGCCCGCGCTATCTCGGGCGGCGCGGCAGCATTTTCGAAGAGGTTGACGAGCTCGGCGCCGATCGCGCATGCGTATGGGCCGGTCCCTCTTAGCTCGTCAGGGCGACGGAAAAATGGCCACAACGCCGCCGCCGCTTCATAAGTCTCGTCGCAAGGGATTCCTAGCTTGTCGGCCGCAAACAAACGATCCGCGGCTCGGTCTGTCATCTCGCGAACGATCTGGTAGTCGCTGGTGCTCCCCGTAATTCCGGGCACCTTGTTGGCGAGCGCCAGGCGGAGATTGCGACCCATATGGGCAGTATAATCGTCTAACCAGGTAAGCATCGCTTTTCTCCGCAGCTAATTGGCGCGGACAATTCGCGAAGATCTGCTCTTAATCACCTTGACGTCGTAGGCTTGACAAAGGCTGGAACGACCTACCTGACAACTTCAAGCCAATAGCTCGCTCATCATGATTCTCGACATGTTAAACAGTCTCGTTGGTTCTCGCTGAAACGAGTCGATCCTACTGCGCGAGAAGCGCGAGGTCCTCTTCTTCAGCGGGCGTCAGTCGCCATGCCTCAAACGGCGACACTAAACCGTCACGGCGACACCGCACCTCGATAGCGGTGATGCAGGTTCGAACCAGGTCGTACGCCGCTCGAAATTTATAGCCTTGCTTCAAAGGCAGATGACGATACCAGTTTAGGAAAACGCGCAAAGCAGCTGCGCATTCGGATGTCGGATGATCGATATACTCTTTTAGATCTGTGAAGATGGCTGCTGACTGCAAGATCTCTTGCGGAAACTGCGGCCGATCAAGCGTCTGCTTAATTCGGTTGGACAATTCTCTCAGGCACGCTTTTATCTGAAAATCGATGGGATTGAAATTAACTTGGCGATCCCCAAAAGTCTGGACATGGCATGCCTGATCGAGATCTAACTCACTTGAAATACCATAAGTGCGCCCTTCGATTGCTGCCGCGATTATATCGCGTGTCGTAGATGCACCTTGATTGGCCGGGAAAAGCGGATCAAGCGGCAATGCCGACCCAAATCCAATGCCAGAGTTTACGACCTCCATCGAGAGAAGATTAGGCGGCTGGACACCGGCAGGCGCGACATAGATCGGTTCTCCGCCGCGAATGAATAGCTGGTCCTCGTCGACTAATATCAAATTTCCCGCCGCTTTCCCAACCATTGCGCGCATTTTAGCTTCTGTCGACGCAACAATGCGTCCAACGAAGAAGGGATCGAAGTCATTAATGGCTTTTCCTGCCCAGAGCACATCGATGCTGATCGCTTCAAGAGCCGCCGGGATGCCATTCTCTAAAGCGTTAAGGAAGAACTGACTGTTTCCGAATGGTGGCCGAAACACGATAGGCCACCACAGAGCGCCATCCAGGCGAAATACCTCTGTGATTGAGCGGCCCTTTTCGTGCGCTCGTTCGATCCTGAATGCGGGCTCCACGACCGATTTTGACACTGATCGAAGCGCAACCGTCGCGATTCCGGGACACCACCGTGTGCGCACTTTGCGATAGCCCCGCGGGACATAATTCAGTTCATACGCAAAGAATACGTTCACCAAGGGAACGGCAATTCTGTCCATCGATAAAGCTCCGGGCAGCGATCAAAACTGTTCCGGTACTCGGATGTCTCGACGCAATGGCTCAATCGCTCAATTCATTGCGATTTACAGTACGCACTTAAATAGTTTCTTTAATTGCCAAGAAATTCTCCTGCCTAAATCGCCTTGGTTGATTGATCGCTAACGGGCCCTATTGGCTGCGCCGCGCGATGGGTAACGTCCCAGCCGCCCACCGAGAAACTGCCAAAGCCCGCTCCCGCCTCCCGA
>JAPLPC010000530.1 GCA_026400425.1 Hyphomicrobiales bacterium
TCCAAAGATGTGTTTTTAAGCGGATAGTAAGCGCTTGTTTCGCTGAATGGCTTACGTCAATTCCAATCCAAACCGTCTAAAAAGATCCGTAGCGCAATTTTAAAGCGCGCCTTCTGTAGTTTCGCATTAACCGGTTGATTGTGAAGAGCCGAACGTGATGCGGGGCCGATTGCGATATGGAGAAAAGTTTCCGCCACCACTGAAGAGTGAGCAAGTTTGATGTCGCCTCTTGCAGCGAGCCTTTCAAATATCTTAGCAATGTTGTCAACAGCTTTGAGCCAGCCATCACGATATCCAAGGTCAGCGATATCCGGAAAATTGTGGGCCTGAGAATACATCACGCGGGCTGTAGCACGGGTGGAAGTTCCGTTTGTAAAGGAAATCAGCTGGCAACCAAGATCGAATAGTTGCTGTTCAAATGAGCGTTTGCCAGTAGCTACGAATTCAAATTCTGCAGCCGATGCCATCGGAGCGAGCCATCGTTTGATCTCCCGGCGAAGGACCGCCTCAAAGAGGCCGCGCTTGTCTCGGTACTGGCCATATACAGTCGGCTTACTAACGCGTGCAGCCTCAGCAACCGCATCGATCGATGTCGCATCGAAACCTCTTTCTAAAAACAATCGTGCCGCAACCTCAAGTAAACGCAAATCTCGTTCTTTAGCAGCAGTTTTCGTTGGTCGGCCGCCCCCCGACTTCCGATTGGACTTCTTGTTAGCAGATTTTATCTGCAATGAATGTCGAGGCATTATCACTCCGTTTGAGATATACGAGACCGTATCATGAGAATAATCGAAACAACAACGCTGTGACCTGCTCCCCGATTTGCCCCCGTTCATAAGTAGAGTCCGTTCTGGGTTTGGCCCCTGTTGGGGCGAATTGCAAATTCGATCGGCGTGAGCCCGTTGAGGCTCGTGTGCGGCCGGTCGGTATTGTCGTCGATCCTCCATTCCTCGATGATCTGGCGAGCCTCGTTGACGTTGACGAACAGGTGCTTGTTCAGGCACTCGTCGCGCAGGCGGCCATTGAAGCGCTCGATAGAGCCCATCGCTTGCCGGAAGCGACGTAATGTCATTCGATCCCATGCGCCGCCCGCCGGGTCAGGATCGCGTTCTAAGTAAACTCGGTGCCGTTGTCATTGACGATCGTGCGTGGGCAACCGTGGCCCTCGATAATCCGGCTAAGCTCACGAAGGACGCGTAACGCCGTGAGCGAGGTGCCGACGAACAGGCCAAGACATTCCGCCGTGAACTCGTGCACGAAAGTCAGGATACATAGCCATCGGGCGCTGGACAGCGTATCCATACGGTATCGAGTGACCAGCCCAGGTCGTTCCGATCCTGCGGGAATCTTCATCCGTGCCCTCGTGGCCAGTGCCCGCTTGCGGGTCCCACGCTTGCGCACACTCGACCGCTCTCCTCGCAGAGCCGGTGCAGCTTCGTCCGATTGATCCGGGTTCTTCGTCGGGCCAATAGTGGCCCGAGAGACTGTAGCCAACGCGTCACCCGCTGGCAGCCTGATCTAACAGTCGCGTCTGCAACGGACCATCGTCGCTGAGTCGAGGCGTGAAGGTCTTCGGCTGCAGACCGACCAGCCTACAGGCTCGCCGCTACGAGTAGTCCTTCTTGTCGATCAACAATGTCATAGCTCTTCTCTGCAAACTGGGCGTCAGAAATTCTCTGCCAGCATATCCTTCAGCGTCGAGGCGGCCAACACCGTCTACGACAGGAACTTCTTGAGTCTACAGTTCTATTCCGATAACGCCTCCAGCTCGCGGGCCTTGAGATATCCATCCCGCTATAGCGCGACCGCCTCTTATAGAACGCCGCGTCGCTGATCCCGTGCTTGCGGCACAGATCGCTCGTCGACATCCCGGCAGCGTGCTCCTTTAACACCTTGACCATCTGCTCTTCCGTAAACATGCTTTTGCGCATGGACCGTTTCTTCAATCGAGAACAGAACCCAAAAATAAGAAAATTGAGCGCCGCTTCGGGGGAGCAGGTCACGGTCGATGGAGGAAAAAAGTAAGCCATGCCCGTTTTCCTTATCAAATCGGAGGTCGAGAAGGATGGATCGCTCCTGGCTCTTGGTAGCTCACGCAATGCTGCGCGAAGCGACAGCACGAGGCACATCCTTAACCACATCGAAGTCGTTCTGAATTTTTTTGATGAGCAAATATATGTCCAGACGGGTAATG
Organism: Hyphomicrobiales bacterium; assembly: GCA_026400425.1. Lineage (GTDB taxonomy): Bacteria > Pseudomonadota > Alphaproteobacteria > Rhizobiales > Xanthobacteraceae > Tardiphaga. The sequence continues at coordinate 2,195 of JAPLPC010000530.1, forward strand.
CACGTCTCTTAAGCAGCGTCTTCGCGGCAGCCAATATGTCAGCGACCAGTTCCAGCGCTTGATGGCCGACAGCGAACACGTGCAGCATGAGCCGGTCTGGAAACGTCTGGGACAATGCGGCCATCGAGAGCTTCTTCTCGTCGCTGAAAACGGAGCGCATCGCTCGAAAAATCTACCGCACGAAGAATGCGGCAAAGGCAGATGTGTTCAATTGCATCGAACGGTTCTACAACACGAACCGACTCCATTCGCCAATCGGATACGTCAGCCCGTTGAGTTCGAGCGAAAGCTGGGATTAGCTTAACTAGCCGTCCACCAAACCGGCAGGAGCTCACGGAGCATAATTACATGCATAAAGCTAAATAGACACCACGCCATCGACCAAAATTCGTCGACAAACGATTTTACAATGGCACGTCGAGATCGAGGTAAGCGACCATTTAGATAAGTCGAGCGCCTTATTATTGTTGAGACCCTGCCGTTCTACAGCCCCGCCAACAGAGCAAGATTGCATTCGGTCACGATCATCTGCCAAGCGATATTCCGCTTCATCTGAGGCGGTAATGTCCGCATCCGAAATCAGCTGCTCGTTGAGTTTCAGGCTTGCTTCTCGCAGTTGCCAATATGTTAGGCGGAAATTCCGCTAACACTTGCTAAAGATTGGAACTCTAGGCGCGCGCCGTTTGTTCACCTCCCCTATGCCCGGTCTACGTCAGCAAGATAATGATCTCGCATCAGCTCGATTGTCGCGCAGAAGACTATTCGAGGCGCCGAGATGTTAACAGGACAGGCGAGTATCCTAGCCCTGGAAATGTTCCGTTAAGCTGGAAGTTTTGGATTTGAAGCCAGGTCACGGAAGTATTTTGCGGGCCCAGCAGATCCTCACTCTTCACACATTGTCTGATGGTATCGTAGTCAAATTCAAAACTTCTCCAGCATCGGTTGGTGGTTGGTATGGAAATCTGGCATCTAGGCTTTTACCGAGCCGTGATATCGTCGCGATCGGCAGCGAAGCAGCGCATCGTTTGCCCTTGATGCTGCGAGCCGCACGTTTGGACAAATTCGAGCGAGTAGTTGGAGGATTGAGTGGAGAAGCCATACCCAAACAATCATACGAACCCTTTGGAGATCGCGGGTCTGAAAGACGGCCTGAACGCTGACAGTCCTGCGTGCTGGAGCTCGGAGAGGGCGTGTGGCGCCGGTCGCCTCGACGTTCTTTCTGATGCCGGTCGTTTGTATGCTGGCGCATTGGTGAGGGATAACTTGAGTCGCTGAGCTTAGCGGTGGGCAGAGCAGTTGCTTGGCGCAGACCAGGAACCAGTATCGGTTTATCAACCCATTTAGCAACATGGGCGCGCCCCTGCCTGATAGCTATGTCCCGCCGCTGAAGGGCGTGTTTCTCCAACCGCTGTACGGAATGCCAAGCCGGAGGCGCAGCCTTGAAGGCAAGCCATTTTGGCGCCCTTGCCGGGTCTAATCGATGAAGACCGAACGGGATCAGATCGGGCCGCCCTCGAACCAGCTCGGTCACTTTTCAAAATGCAAGAACGGTCTTTGTCCGCGGAATGTGCGGTCGCGAGAAGTCTTTGACTGCTTCAAGAATCGTGGCCGCGCAGGCCTCCTCATGGCCTGACCGCTTGTACCCGCCAACTGGCCGAGGCCTGGAAGTCCCGGCCATAATCATTAGCGCCATCTAGCGAATTGCTCTCGACGAGCTGACACGGAACCGTTTAGCGCGCTTCGACGCAAAATGCCCTCTGCAACTGAAGCCACAACGCAATCTCGTAACTCGCAGACAGCGCCTTGCTCATGCATGGTGCTCTCCGTTGTCGCCCCGAGCCTCTGAAGCTAACGCGCGCCTTACCCGGAAGACCAACCCTAGTCGTCCGAACGAAACAGACTCTGGAAACGTTAGCATCGTGGCCGCCCGTCTATCCGACATATGTTCCGCGGCCGCTGCTCAGCATTGCACCATCGGTGTCTAAAATACGTGTTTCAGCAACGCTAATCTGGCGTCCGAGCTTATTGGTCGACAATAGCGCGCAGTTGACCCGGAGTCGCAGGCCTATGAAAGTCTACCTGTATATTGACGGTTGCTTACGCCGTCCTTCCAAACGCGATCACAGTGTACAATCCTGTCAGATCGATCAAAGCTGCGATAACTCCGCCATGCGCTATGCATAGTTTTGGATTGGACACAATCTCGTCACGCCAAGGGATTTCGAGTGTTAATTCCTCCGAACTAATGTCGATCAAGGTCAATTCTAACCAACGGTGGAAAAGCGAAATCAACAATCGCTCGCGGAGTCCCTCGATAATTGAGGCCGGCTGATCAGCATTCACAGGTCAATCTCCAATCTAGGTCATGGCTATACTCATTCAGTGGCACACGACTTCGAAGTTCTGTGGTCCAATCGAGAGGCGAGATAGCGGCGCAAATTTGTAAAAATTTGTCGAGATGTGATGCTTCACTCGTTTAAGGTGGCCGATAAGCGTGCAACTGCCTCAACGAAGTCTTGCTTGAAATCGAGAACAACAGATCGCGCTGGCTGCTCAGTGTTCATGAGACCCACCGCTTGACCGACGAAGTATGAAGCGAGCTCTTGTGCTCCACAGTGCCCGCCGGCCGCGAGTTTGTCGACCTTCGCGAACGGGGGGCGACTTAGCAGTCCTTGCAACGGCATTGAGAGAGGATCAGGTGCATCTTTGCTAGCCCAGGCATCCGACCACGCCGACCGCAATTGGCGTGTGGGCTTGCCTGTTCGACTTCGAGAGCGAACAGTGTGTCGTGAAGTTGCCTTCAGCATCTTGGCCTTTACGGTAGGGGTCGTCTCCGCTTCGCTTGTCGTCAGCCACACGGAGCCGGTCCATGCACCCGCAGCCCCCATGGCCATGCAGGCCGCCATCTGTCGGCCGGTCGCAATGCCGCCCGCCGCCAAGACATAGATATCCTTATAATCTTCGATCGCTTCAAGCACTTCCGGAACCAGCACCATCGTCGCGACCTCTCCGCAATGCCCTCCCGCCTCTCCGCCGGCGGCGACCAGAATATCGACCCCAGCTTGCGCGTGCTTAACAGCATGTTCCTTCGCCCCAGTGAGCGCACCGACCATGATGCCCTTTTCCCGAGCGCGCTCCATCACCGATTTTGGCGGCACACCCAATGCGTTTACGAAGAGCTTGATCGGGTGCCTAAAAGCAACGTCAATCAGCTGTAGGGCACCTGCCTCTCGCAAGTTGTCCGATGAGCGGCCGTCGTACTCGCCATTCCACAAATCAGTGGAGTCGATTCCATGCCGATCGAGAAGCTCTTCGACAAACTTACGGTGACCAATCGGGATGTGATGGCGCAGCTGATCGTCGGTCAGAGTTCCTGCTTTATCTTCCATCCTCGTTGGAATGAGCAGGTCGATACCATACGGCTTTCCCTGAACGTTCTTGTCGATCCAGTCCATTTCGATCTCAAGACTTTTCGGTGTTAAACCGACAGCACCGAGGACCCCAAAGCCTCCTGCGTTGGTTACTGCCGCAACTACGTCACGGCAGTGGGTGAATGCAAACAGGGGAAACTCTATGCCGAGTTTGTCACACAATTCAGAGTTCATCTTTTGCTCTCGTTTATGATCGATCAGACCTTGCAGGGATGGACGGAGATCGAATGCGGCATGTAGATTTTTCGTGGGATCGACGAGCACCCTCTCAGGATTCGGCATCATTGCACGATCGCGATTGGCTGAGGCGAACAAAGCAGGGATCTTGATCTAGCTTATACGGACAGCCTTCAACGATAACTATCCACGCGGAAAGCCCTTCTTAAGCGCAGCGGCACAAGAGTTACGCAATTCGGCCCAAATCAGAAAAGAGTCGTCTATCCATCTGGGATGAAGGTGATCAGGTCCGTTTCCCAATGCTGTACAAGTTGATGGGTGATCAGCTTGCCTCCCATGCGTTTGAGGACTTGCGGCCAGGTGCCGGCAGAACCGAATGCCAGATTTGAGATTAATTACGCTACCAGCCAACCCTGCACCTTTGCAGGCGATGCGCTTGAACCAGTAGTGCAGTCCGAGCAGGTCGGTGAATCCCATGCCCCCATGCAGTTCCGTGGTCAGACGAGCAACTTCCCTGCCGACTTCGCTCACATGAGCCTTGGCATGCAGGGCCATAATGCGAGCTTCCTCAGGCAATGCATCTTGCGCATAGGCGGCGTACCATACCAGCGCGCGACAAGGTTCTAACATTGTCGCTAGATCTGCAATTGTATGCTTGACAGCCTGAAAGGAACCGATGGCGCGATCGAATTGAACCCTCTCTTTCGAATAATCGAGAGCTCGGTCGAACATGAACTGCGCAGCTCCTAGGGTATCTGCGGCGAGGACCAGTCTTCCCGCATCAATAACACGGGTCGCAGCTTCGTGTGCATCGGCAGCTGCATCTAGAATGATTGCTTTAGCTCCACTGAAAGCGTAGCTGGATATAGGCCGAGTCCGATCAATGCTTGCATGCACGTCAACAGTGACCCCTGTATCATGAGCGTCAACAAGTGCTGCCCGACCATCAGTTAAGAGCACGAGGACGTGAGATGCGGCTCCAGCGTCGAGCACTCCGGTCAAATGGCCACTAAGCATGTTGCCGTTCAGCCATGCTGAATTGCATCCTGTTTGCCCGGCTCCGTCCACGAACGCCATACTCATTTTAACTTCGCCGCTCGCTATCTTGGGAAGCCATTCCGCTTGCTGCGCCTCGCTGCCAAAAGACATCAACGTAAGCGGCGCCATCACGACGCTGGCCAGAAACGGTAGAGGCGTAACATGATAGCCGAGACTTTCCGCAACAACTGCCGCGTCCAGCAACGCCAGTCCGGTGCCCCCGAAATGCTCCGGGACCAGAAATCCCACAATCCCCTGTCCCACCAAGCCCTCCCACAGCGCTGCATCAAATCCGGTGCCAATTCCGGCGACCTTGCGCAACCTCTCGATAGAGAGCTCTCCTTCCAGAAATCGGCGCAGCGAGCTCTCAAGTAGCTGCTGTTCGTTGCTAAGACCAAACTCCATGTCTCATACCTTTTGGGCGGATTTTGTATTCGCGGTCGGCTCGCGGGGCAAACCAAGTCCGCGCTCTCCGATGATGTTCTTTTGGATATTGGACGAGCCACCACCGATGATCAGACCGATATCGTACATGTTGTCGATCTGCCAAGTCGTTGCCTCATCGTCTTCTAGTGCTTCACCTTTAGGCTCATAAGACAGACCTGCCGCACCAAGCACGTCGACGGCCAACGAAGACAAGCGGTAGGCAATCATGGTGCCGTTTAGCTTTACGATCAGGCGCCTGACACCCGACTCTTCATCTCTGGACTGCTCACTCAGCAATCGAAGACCGTGGAATTTCGATGCAAGGACTTCACCTTGAAGCTTGAGAAGCCGATCGCGATACTCCGGAATTTCAATTGTCGGCACACCTATTAAAGAAGTCCTTCTCATCAACTCTATGACCCGGGCAAGCCGATGTGCGAGCTTATTGGGATCGCCAAGGAGAAGGCGTTCGTATTTCAAAGTCACGTTAGCGACGTGCCAGCCATCGCCTCGCTGCATTACGATCTGGTCGATTGGAACGCGCACATTGGTAAGGAAAGTCTCGTTAAATTCGGCTCGCCCGGTCATTGTTATGAGTGGACGGACCTCGATTCCTTCGGCACTCATTGGGATTAAGAGATACGAAAGTCCGCCGTGTTTGCCCTTATCTGCATCGGTGCGGCACAGCAGGAACATCATGTCAGCAAAGTGCGCCGAACTGGTCCAGATTTTTTGACCATTGATTACAAAACGACCGTCATCCACATACGCATGTGTTTTTACAGCTGCCAAGTCTGAACCAGACCCCGGTTCGGAATATCCTTGACACCAGATGACCTCGCCGCGGATGGTCGGACCGATCCATTTTGCGCACTGCTCTCTGGATCCAACCTCAAGAAGGGTCGGTACAAGCATCGAGATTCCCTGATTCATGATGCCTGCAGAAACACCGGCCGTCGAAAATTCGTCTGCTATGATCGCCAATTCCATTACGTCTAGCGGAAGGCCGAAGCCGCCGTACTCCTTGGGAATGGTGCGCGCGAAGTATCCACGCTGGAGAAGCAGGCGCTGCCAATCCAGCGCCCGCTTGTCCGGTCGTTTACGACCGCCTCCTGTACGGGGCGACTGATCGCCGTATTGCTTTATGAAGTCGCGCACCTCTTCTCGTAGCGCTAGGTATCTGGGGCCATAGCTCAAATCCATGAGCATTCTCCTCCGCCAAGCGCTCCTTGCAAAAGCTACCGCATGAACCGGCGCTCGATGTGCGGGGTTTTCGCTTCTTAAATCAAATCATCAGTCAGCGCCCGCCCGACAGGGGCTTGCTTTCACAAGTCAATAATTCTAACGTTCGTTAGAAACGACATCCTCACTTTCTTTAATGGCTGGGTCAAGTAAGGCATCCCGTATTCTTTCGCCCGCACCACAGGATGAGAACCCAGGGAAGGTTAGAGCCGATGCTCCGTCCTCATGCTTGCAGCCGGATCGAAGTAACTAATGATGAATGTGTGTAAGGCGCAGATTTCAGTTAGTTAAAAATAATTGTGATCGAGAGGACCTCATATGTCGCTTCGTGAGCGTATCGCCATAACTGGTATCGGCGAAACCAGTTACAGTCGCAACTCGGGAAAAAGCGTTCTGGCGCTTCAACTCGAGGCCTCTTTAAAAGCAATCGACGACGCCAGACTGTCGCCGAAAGAAATCGATGGTATCATTCCCTATTCGAATTCGGTGGTCGTAGCAGAGGACTTCATAACAAATCTTGGCATCGATGATCTTCGTTTCTCGGCGACCACTCCTCTTGGAGGCGCAAGCTGCGTTGCCGGAATACAAGCAGCTCTTTT
>JAPLPC010000494.1 GCA_026400425.1 Hyphomicrobiales bacterium
ACCAGCCGCCGTCCGGCGCCAGCCCGGTCAAGAGGCCGATGATCAGGATCGAGCCGCCGAACAGATAGCACCAGTAGCCGTAGGCACTGAGCCGCGGAAACGCCATGTCGCGGGCGCCGAGCAGCTTCGGCAGCAGATACATCGCGAGACCTTCGAACATCGGGATCGCGAACAGGAACATCATGATCGTTCCGTGCATCGTGAAGATCTGATTGTAGATGTCCGGCCCCAGAAACGCGCTGCGCGGGGTTGCGAGCTGGGCGCGGATCAGCATCGCCAGCACGCCGCCGATGCCGAAGAACACGAAGGCGGTGACGATGAAACGACGTCCGACGATGTTGTGGTTCACCGCCGACAGCCGGCCGAGGCCGGGCGGCGTGCGCCAGATCTTGTCGAGTGCCTTGTGCAGGGCGATCGGGCTGGTGGGCGCAGCTGGCGCCGTCTGTTGATTCGTCATGGCATGTCCGTGGTCGCGCTGCGAAGCGCATCGCGATAGGTCTCGTTGGGATGCGCCACCACGCTGAACTCCATGTCGGTATAACCTGTGCCGCTGAACTCGGCGCTGACGCCGCGGAACGTGCCCGGCTGTGATGCCGAAATGCGGATGACGTTGGTGTGGCCGGGGATCGCGTCGATCTTGCCGCCGAGTCGCGGCACCCAGAAACTGTGAATCACGTCGGAACTGGTGACACGGATATCGACGGGACGGCCGGCGGGAATATGCAGCGCGTTCACCGAGACGCGCTGCCCGTCGGCGGCGTCGGGGTAGTTGAACGTCCACTGCCACTGTTTGGCGACGGCGTCGATGCGCAGCACATTTTCGGCGCCGGGATGCGCGAGCAGGCGTTCGCCGGTGAACAGCGCATAGATCAGCAACGGCGTCAGCACCACGGCGGGCAGCACCAGGCCGCCGCCGATCAGCCAAAGTTTTGGCGAAGCAGCCGCGCCGCCGGGCCGTTTCACGAACGTCCACAGCAACAGACCCATCACCAGCGCGAACAGAACCGCGGCGCCGATCAGCATCACCCACCAGAGTTCGGCGATGGCATGGGCCGATGCGCCCGCGGGATCGAGCGTCGAGAACGGTCCGCTGCAGCCCGACAGCGGCAGGCCGGCCGCCGCGACAATACCGGCCGTGAACCTTGAGGGGGGCCGGCGTGTTGACGGCGAAAGAGGATGCTGATGCCGAACAAGATTTCCGAAGAGATTGCCGAATTCGACACCACCTCGGTGGTGGCGCTGGCGGGCCATCCCATTCACGCCATGATGGTGTCGTTTCCGATCGCGCTGGTGATCTCGACGCTCGGCAGCGACGTGTTCTACTGGTGGACCGGCGATCCGTTTTGGGCGCGCGCGGCCCTGTGGGCGAGCGGCTTCGCGTTCTGGCTCGGCATCGCCGCCAGCCTCGCCGGCACCGCCGAGCTGCTGCTGGTGGAGGGCATCCGCAAACGCGCTGCGAGCTGGACCCATGCCATTGCCGGCATCACGCTGGTGTCGATCGCCGGCGCAAATTGGGGGTGGCGGCTGATCGATCATGAAAACATTTTGCCGGTCGGATTGATGATGTCGGTGCTGGGCACGATCTTTGTCGGTCTGGCAGGCTGGCATGGCGGCAAACTGGTATTCGATCACGGCATCGGCCTGATGATATCGGACAAGGATTGAAGCCCGCCGGGCTCGCGCATCCAGGGCGGCAGGCTTGTGAAGTCGATCCCCGGCTTGGACAGCACAAGCACGAGGATGATGCCGATGACGGCGAGCGTGGCCGCCGTGATCGCCCAGCGCCGCCACTGCGCGTAATGTCCGTGCGGCTTGAATAGGTTGAGGATGAGGAAGCCGGCGCGGACGTGGATCATCACCAGCAGGCCCACCGCGAACAGCTTGAGCATCATCCAGGTGGTGAACACCTCGCGCATAAACAGCAGGATGGTGCCTGCGATCACGGCGACGAAGGCCGCGGGCGATGTGACCCCGATGAAGATACGGCGGACGAATCGCTGCAATTCGAGCGTGTCTTCGCGTCCGTGGGTCATGCTGCGCTGACCGAACAGCCCCGGCAACACCAGCAGGCCGCCACACCACAAGATCAGTGCCACGATGTGCAGCGACTTCAGCAGCGCGATCATGGCATCGCTTCGTCAGCGACGATGGCGCGTTGCATCCGCCGGCCGAGCAGTGCCAGCGCGGCGATCAGATAGGGCAGCGAGGCCGGCACCCACATGATCAGGCCGGCGAGTTGCTGATCCTGGAGCGCACTCAAACCCCATGGCTCGGTGACGGCCATATGCGCGCTATAAAGCGGCACGCGGGCGAAGGTGATGACGGCGCCGAGCAGGCCCATCTGCACGACGGTGCCGAGCAGCACGCCCAGCGTCGCGCCGAGCTTCGACGACGGCGCCAGCACCGACATCCATAGCAGCATGGCGCTGAACAATAGGCTCAGCTCCATCACCCAGAACAGACCGGTATCGGCGAGGGCGGCGGCATAGGGCGCCGGCGCGTGCCACAGCCACAGCAGCACCATGTGCACGACCGAGGCCAGCACGCCGAACGCGGCGACACGGCCGAACGGCAATAAACGCCAGCGGTGCGGCATCGACGCCACCAGCATCGGTGCGGCAAACGCGATCAGCACGACATGATGGGCGACGCGCGCCGAGAACAGCGCCGAGGTCAGCGCGCAGAGCGGCGAAACGAACAGCACGGCCAGCAACGCCCATGCGGATGCGGCGAGCCCGAGCCGCTGCCCGTGGTGATCGCCGTCGTCGCGCAACAGCGTCGCGATATGCAGCGAGGCCATCGTCGCCAGCGCCGCGATCAACACGGGATCCAAGTTCCACTGGGCCAGCCAGTCGGCCGGCAAGGGTGCGGAGCCGCAATAAGGTTCGGTCATGCGTGTTCCGGACCTTTCATCCTAGATATATTCGCCTGAACGCGGGCGATCGATCGCATGCGAGTGAGCGCCGCGGCTGGTCATGCGTCGTGTAAGAGGCAGAAACGCATTGTCCCGCAAATGGATGCATCCATCGGCAGGGCAAAAGGTCACATCGATCGCACCCCGCAGTCGCCGCGCGACACATCATGCCGCGGCATCGCATCGGAACGACGCTTGGCAGCGTCCGTTGATCCGCAACCTTCTAACCCCGGAAAAGCACATCGTATGGATCAATCCAAAGTCGAAACCACACCTCATCTCCACGACGATCACGAGGCGCATGCGGCGAACGGGGAGCTGCAATATGCGGGGTCGTCCGGCGGTTGGGGCTCGTTGCGGGGGATCGCCGAGGTGCTCGGCACATCTCTGACGACGCCGGCGGTCACCGAGACGCTGCTGCGCCAGAACAAGCCGGGCGGCTTCATGTGCGTCTCGTGCTCGTGGAGCAAACCCGCCGATCACCATGTGGTCGAATTCTGCGAGAATGGCGCCAAGGCGACGCTGTGGGAGCTGACCTCCAAGCGCTGCACGCCGGATTTTTTCGCCAAGCATACCGTGACCGAGTTGCGGGCGTGGAGCGACTTTGATCTCGAGAACCAGGGTCGTCTTACGCATCCGATGCGTTACGACGCGACGACCGATCGGTACGTGCCTTGTTCATGGGATGAGGCGTTTGCCGAGATCGGCCGGGAACTGCGGGCGCTGGATCCAAAGTCCGCTATCTTTTATGCATCCGGCCGCGCCAGTCTCGAGACGTCATATCTGTATGCTTTGTTCGCACGGCTTTACGGCAACAACAATCTGCCGGACAGTTCGAACATGTGCCATGAGACCACGTCAGTGGCGCTGAAGGAAACCATCGGCGTGTCGGTCGGCACCACCGTATTTGAGGATATCGCCCGATGTGATGCGATGTTCTTCTTCGGGCAGAATACCGGCACCAATAGTCCGCGCTTCCTGCATCCGCTGCAGGAGGCCGCCAAGCGCGGCGTGAAGATCGTCACCTTCAACCCAGTGCGCGAGAAGGGGCTGGAAAGCTTCATCAACCCGCAGAATCCGGCGCAGATGCTGACTGGCCACGCCACGCAGATATCGACGCAGTACCACCAGGTGAAGGTCGGCGGCGACGTCGCCGTTCTCACAGGGCTCGCCAAGCACCTCTTTGCCGCCGACGATGCCGCCAAGGCGGCCGGCACCAAGCGCGTTCTCGACGTCGATTTCATCGGGCAACATACCGATGGTCTTGATGCATTCGAGGCGATGGTGCGCGCCACGTCGTGGCAGGAGATCGAAGCACAAGCGGGCCTCGATCGATCCGCCATCGAAGCGGCAGCGCAGGTCTACATCGAAGCGGAACGCGTCATCGGTGTCTATGGCATGGGGCTGACGCAACACGTGCACGGTTTCGACAACGTCGCCATGTTCGTCAATTTGCTTCTGCTGCGCGGCAATATCGGCCGTGAGGGCGCCGGCATCTGCCCGGTTCGCGGCCATTCCAACGTGCAGGGGCAGCGTACCGTGGGTATCGCGGAAAAGCCCGAACTGGTGCCGCTCGACAAGCTCGCCGAGCAGTTCGGCTTCGAGCCGCCACGCGACAGGGGCATGAACACGGTCGAGGTGTGCGAGGGCCTGCTGGCCGGCAAGGTGAAAGCCTTCATCGGGCTCGGCGGCAATTTCGCCCGTGCCATCCCGGATCATTCTGTCGTGCAGCCGGCCTGGCACCGTATGCGGTTGACCGTGCAGATCGCGACCAAGCTCAATCACAGCCATCTGCTGAATGGCGAAGTCGCCTTTCTGCTCCCCTGCCTCGGCCGTTCCGAACAGGACATGCAGGAATCCGGGCCGCAAGCCGTCACGATGGAGGATACGTTCAGCCATATCCATGGATCGATCGGCCGCCGCTCGCCGGCGAGCGAGCACTTGAAATCCGAAATCGCCATCGTCGCCGGATTGGCCAAGGCCACTTTGCCACGCAATCCGAAGGTCGATTGGGATGTCTGGACCGCAGATTACTGCCGGATCAGAGAGCTGATCGCGGAGACCTATCCGGAGGAGTTCTCCGATTTCAACGGCCGCATGTTCACGCCCGGCGGCTTCTACCGCGGCAATGCGGCGCGCGAGAGGATCTGGAAGACCGAGAGCGGCAAGGCCGTTTTCACCGTTCCGGAGGATATGGTTGCGACCGGATTCAAGGATGCGCCGGGCCGCTATCGGCTCATCACCATGCGCAGCAACGACCAGTTCAACACGACGGTCTACGGATCGAGTGATCGCTTGCGCGGGATAGAAGGTGAACGCGACGTGCTGTTGATCAATCACGACGACATCGTGCGCGCTGGGCTTGCCGAGGGCCAATCGGTGACGCTGGTCAGCGATGCAGGAGATGGCGTCGAACGCCGCGTCGGCCCGCTGAAGATTACGCCTTTCAGTCTGCCGGATGGCTGCCTCGGCGCGTATTATCCCGAGGCCAATCCGCTGGTGGCGCTGGCCAATCACGATATCAAGTCGAAGACACCGGGGTACAAATCGGTGCCGGTCAAGATCGTGGCCTGAGCGGATCGGGCTGGCGCTTTCAGCGCCAGCCCTTTTTCCGTCAGTCCTGTGACGGACGCAGATAAGCCACCGCATACGCCGTCGCGATGACGAAGCCGCCGACGATGTTGCCGAGCGTGACCGGCAGCAGGTTCGACGCAAATCCGGCCAGCGACACAGATGGATAGGACGTCGGCATCAAGCTGGCGGTCTCCCAGAAAGCGGCACCGGCGAACGTCTTGATCATCCATCCATACGGAATGAGATACATATTGGCGATCGAATGCTCGAGTCCGGCGGCGACGAAGGCGGAGATCGGCAGCAGCACGGCAAAGAACTTGTCGCTGGTGGACCGCGCGCTATAGCCCATCCACACGGCAAGGCAGACCAGCATATTGGCGACGATGCCGCTGGCGAATGCCGCCGTAAAATCGGGTGCGCCTTTCGACTCGGCGAGTTTGAGCGCGGCCTGACCGACGGCGCCATCGCCATCGTGATGAATGCCAGATCCGAACACCAGCATGGCGACGATCAGGGCGCCGATCAGGTTAGTGATGTAGACGATACTCCAGGACACCAGCATCGGCCGCAATGCGATCCTTCGGGTGACGAGCAGGCCGGCCATCATGGTATTGCCGGTGAACAGCTCCGCGCCGGCGACGATCACCAGCACCAGGCCGAGCACGAAGACCAATCCGCTGAGGACCTGACCCACGCCATACGGCATGTCGCCGGAGCCCGCCGAGGCAACGGTGGCAAACAGCCCGCCGAAGGCGACATAGGCGCCGGCAAGACAGCCGAGCACCATCATGGTCGATATCGGAAGCGCCGCCTTTTGTTGGAGCGCGTCGCTGACCTCTTCGGCCAGGGCGGGCGGCTTCGGCGCAGCCCAGGTCTCGGCGTCGGGCAGGTTGTTCGGCATGGCTTGTCCGTGTCGGCAGCTCGGTGTCGCAGCGCTGATCAGGCGCGCTCGTCACGCCTGACAAGCCGGGCCAACACCGGCAAAGCGGCGGGCGTTCCGTCTCCGCCGGGCCGGTGGCGCCTATGTCGCAGCGCCAGAGGGCAGCAGGCGACCGCGTGCGGTCCGGCCAGCCGCGCCAGCCACGATGGTACTCCGCCGATACTATTCGTCGCTCCGCGCCGCTTCCGGTGCAACCAATGAGTTCCCTCCGCATTGTCCAGCGGTCTCACCGAGCAGGGGTAAAATGGCTGAAGATACAATTACGACCGTCGGCATCGGAAATCA
>JAPLPC010000389.1:0-2076 GCA_026400425.1 Hyphomicrobiales bacterium
CCTCTTCCACCGACGAGGTCACGGCAGAGTTGCCGATATTGGCGTTGATCTTGGTGAGGAAGTTGCGGCCGATGATCATCGGCTCGAGTTCGGCGTGATTGATGTTGCAGGGGATGATCGCGCGGCCGCGCGCGATTTCCGAGCGCACGAATTCCGGCGTCACGAACAGCGGCACTTCGGCGCCGAACGATTCACCGTCGGCACGCGCGGCTTCGGCGCGCTCCAGTTGCTGCTTGCGGCCGAGATTTTCACGCTCGGCGACATAGATCATCTCCTTGGTGATGATGCCGGCGCGGGCAAACTCGTATTGCGTGATCATGGCGTCGCCGACGCCGCGCAGCGGCTTGTGATGGGCCTTGAACGATTTCGCCGCATGGGCAGCGCCGACATTGCCGTTGTCTTCCGGCTTGATGTCGCGGCCTTCATACTCTTCGACGCCGCCGCGCTCCTTGACCCATGCGAGCCGCGCGCGTGACAGGCCGTTGTTGACGTCGATCAGCACGTCCGGATCGGTATAGGGGCCCGACGTGTCATAGACCGGCAGGTTCGGCTCGCCGGCGCCTTCCGAGAGCATGATCTCGCGCAGCGGCACACGCAGATCCGGTGCGGAGTCCGGGATCGCGTAAACCTTGCGCGATGACGGCAGATTGCCGGTGGTGACGGCGGGCAGGGTGGTGTCGGGATTGGAGCGGATGTTCATGGACGATCCTCCTTGGTGAAACGTGTTGCTATTAAAGTCCGTCATTGCGAGGAGCGGAGCGACGAAGCAATCCAGTCTTCACGTGTTGCCTTCTGGATTGCTTCGCTGCGCTCGCAATGACGGTTGATAGGCATGCGTGTTACGCGGGTTGTGATGAAAGCCCGAGCCATTGCCGCACACGGGCATCCGGGTCGGCGTGTTGGGTGACGTCGCTGACGACGGCGATACTGTCGGCGCCGGCGGCGTAGATCTCTTCGGCGTGTTCGAACTTGATGCCGCCGATAGCAACAAGCGGCAAATCGCCGATGCGCTTCTTCCACACGCCGATTTTGGGAATGCCCTGCGGCGCGAAGCGCATGGATTTCAGCGTGGTGAAAAAGATGGGGCCGAGCGCGACGTAATCCGGCTCGGCGCGCAGGGCGGTTTCCAACTCTTCCTCGTCATGGGTCGAGAGACCTAGCGTGATGCCGGCTTTCTTGATGGCGGCGACATCGGCCTTGGCGAGGTCTTCCTGGCCGAGATGCAGATGCTGCGCCTTCAATTCGATGGCGACGCGCCAGTAATCGTTGACGACGAGTTTTGTCGATGTGCCCTGCGTCACCGCCAGCGCATCGCGAAACAGCGTTGTCGCCGCGGCGTCGTCGAGATCTTTCGCCCGCAATTGCACGGTGCCGACGCCGAGCGCGGTGAGGCGCTTGACCCAGTCCAAGGTGTCGACGACGGGATAGAATCGATCAGGATACGGCATGCCAGAACGGGGTCCCGATGACTGGAGTGGAGGGAGAAGCAAAATCGCGTGCGCCCATCAAGCCGGCTTCATAGCCGGTGCGACCGGCCTCGACGGCGAGACGGAACGCGTCGGCCATGGCGACGGGGTCGGCGGCCTTGGCCACGGCGGTGTTGAGCAGCACGGCGTCATAGCCAAGCTCGAGGGCCTGCGCAGCGTGTGACGGCGCGCCGAGCCCCGCATCCACCACCAGCGTGATATCCGGCAAGCGATCGCGCATCAGGCGCAGCGCATCGCCGTTGACAATGCCGCGCGCCGAACCGATCGGCGATGCCCATGGCATCACCACCTTGCAGCCGGCATCGACGAGACGCATCGCAACGCCGAGATCCTCGGTGCAATAGGGGAATACTTCGAACCCGTCCTTGATCAGGATATCAGCGGCCTCGACCAGGCCGATCACATCGGGTTGCAGCGTGTCGTTGTCGGCGATCACTTCCAGCTTTATCCACGGCGTGTCGAACAATTCGCGCGCGAGCTTGGCGGTGGTCACCGCTTCGCGCACGCTGCGGCAGCCGGCGGTGTTCGGCAGCACGGCGACATCGAGTTCTGATATCAGCGACCAGAACGCATTGCCGGTCTTGCCGCC
>JAPLPC010000389.1:2099-2640 GCA_026400425.1 Hyphomicrobiales bacterium
GTGACGATGCCGGCACCGGACGCGCGGATGGAATCCTGCATGATGGCAGGCGAGGGGTACAGCGCCGTGCCGATCAGCAAGCGGGACGAGAAGGTCTTGCCGTAGAAATTCACCATCGGGATTACCCTCCCTGCCGTGGCGTGATGATCTCGATCTCATCACCCGGCTTCAGTGCCGTCTCCGCCCACTGGCTGCGCGGCACCACGTCGTAATTGATCGCAATCGCGCAATGGGTGCCTGCGTAGTCGAGCTCGCTCAGCAATGCGCTGACATGCGCGGCCTGCACCTCGCGCGCCTCGCCATTGATGGTCACTTGCATTGCATCACCTCATTATCGATCGCGCCACGCTCCACATAGGCGAGCGTCAGCTCGGCCAGCGCAGGCGCCAGCAGGAAGCCGTGGCGATAAAGGCCGTTCACGGCGATCGTGTTCTTCTCGCCAACGGGCTGAGAGATCGCAATGCGCGGCAGATTGTCGGGGAAAGCCGGGCGCAGACCGGCGCCAAATTCGACGATGCGCGCCTCGGCAAAAGCCGGGTGC
>JAPLPC010000389.1:2687-13328 GCA_026400425.1 Hyphomicrobiales bacterium
AGCAGTTCCAGCGCCGAGCGGACGCTGACGCCAGAGTCCTCGTTCTCGATGGAGGTGGCGCCCAGCATGAAGCGGTTGTCGGCGCGCGGGATCACGTATAACGGCCAGCGCGGATGCATCAGCCGCACCGGCCGCGACAATTGCACCTCATCGGTCTCGACGATGACAATCTCGCCCTTGACGCCGCGCAGCTTCGACGTAGCATCGTCCTCGCGTGCAAACAGCCCGCGACAATCGATCACGAGACCGTCGAGATCGGCGGGCTTGGCTTCGCAGTTGTATTTGATGATGCCGCCGGCGGCGGTGATACGCCGATGCAGTTCGGGCAGCACGCGACGCGGCTCCACATGGCCCTCGCCGGGATAGAACAGGGCGTCGCGAAAGCGGCCTTCGAGCGAGGGTTCGATCTCGGCCACACCGGCGGCGTCGAGCCGCGTATAGCCCGAGGTCATCCGCGCGAAACGCTCGAAATCCACCCGGTCGCGCGGATGCGCAATCACCAGCGAACCGTTGAACGGCGTGTCGGGCAGTTCAGATCGCCACAGGTCGAGCGCACGCAAACCCAACCGCGAAATCACCGGCTCGGCGCCCTCGGCCTCGCACCACGGCGCCAGCATGCCGCCGCCCCAATAAGTGGTGGCATCGCGCATGTCAGCGTTGCCGCGCTCATAGAGCGTGACGGCGTGACCAGCCTTGATGAACAGCAAAGCCTGCCATGCACCGGCGATACCTGCACCGATGATGGAGATAGGGCGACCAATGGAGATAGGAGGTGTCGCTATGGCTTGATCGCCACGCGACGCATGCGTCGTCTGATTCATCCCTGTCCCTTCGCCGGCATGACCCGGATCAGGTTCAAAGGGTCACCGCGGTCTCGCAAATCCTCTGAAGGACGTCTCTCTTCGATTGAAGAGTGCAAGCTAGCGGTATCTCAGCTCCTCGTCGGAGCCCCCCTCGGAACGACTCTAATGTAAACCTCCGGCCGGGCGTGTCAACGCACTCCACCGAATGGTCACAGTTGCAACTCTATCGCTGAGGCTGGGGCTTAAGGCTTGGGCGCCTCGGCGCTAGCCTGCTGGGTATGCGCGGTTTCGCGCTGATTCAGCCGCTCGGCATCCTTGGCGAAGATCGGTTGATGCGGCGGTGCGGAGACTTCCTGGCGCAGACGCTTCGCGGCATAGTAGTAACCGCCGGCATAATAGCGCACCGCGCGGTTGTGGTCGCCCTGGGCGGCGCGATAGGCGCCGGCGAGATATTTGATGCCGTAAGTGAGATTGGTGTTGGGGTCGCGCAGGCCTTCGGCACTGCCCGAATACCCGACGCCGCGGGCAGTTGCGAGCTTGATCTGCATCAGGCCGATACAGCCGCCGCGGCCGATCAGGCCTGGATTGTATTTGCTCTCGCGCATGATCACGCGATGAACCAGCGCTTCGGGAACCCCGTTGGCCTGCGCATGCAAGGCCGCCATGGCCTGGTAGTCAGCGCGCTGCGCATGGGCGAATTGCGGGAGAGCAGTGAAGACAAGAGCGAAGACGATTGCCTGCGCCAGAACGGAGTGAATACGGGTCATCAAGGGTCTCGAAAAGGGCATGCGGCGCTTGTGGCAGTGCGGTCTTTCAGATTGCCTAAACCATCACAGGCAATTCTCTGCTTATGCGGCACGAATTGAGTCTTTCTCGGGGCTGCATGCGCCTGTTCCGGCAGCGATTTACCTCAAATTATGCAGCGGCGTGGTTCCATGCATCTTTCCCCGGCTGCTGATGCCGTTCTGCCACGGTTGGCCCTGCTCATGACGACGTCCGTCGCCCATCCCATCGCGGCCCGCAGATTAGACGCCCTGTTGCCGCTCTGGGTCGGTATCGGCGTGTATGCGTTGCTGCTCGTCGTCGGCAGCGGGCTTCTCAATGATCCCGACACCTATTGGCAGATCACGCTGGGGCAATGGATGCTCGAGCACCACGCCGTGCCGCGCACCGACATCTATTCCTTCACGATGCAGGGCCAGCCTTGGATCTCGACGCAATGGCTGGCCCAGGTCGCCTATGCGCTGGCTTACGATCTCGCCGGCTGGGCCGGCCCGGTGGTGCTTGCAGCCGCATCGGCGTCGCTCGCCATCGCACTGCTGGCGCGCTTCCTCCATGCCCGGCTGGCGCGCACGCCGACGCTGCTGATCCTCGCCGCCACGCTGGCGCTGATGGCCGGCCATATGCTGGCGCGGCCGCATCTGCTGGCGATGCCGGTGATGGTCGCCTTCGTCGCCGGCCTCGTCGATGCGATGGATCGCAGGACCGCGCCGTCGTTCTGGCTGCTGCCGTTGATGGCGCTGTGGGCCAATCTGCATGGCGGCTTCGTGCTTGGCCTCGCACTGATCGGGCCGATCGGGCTGGATGCGATCTGGCATGCGACCGGGCATCGACAGCCGCGGGTGCTGGTGGGCTGGGTGCTGTTCGGCCTCGCCGCGCTCGCGGCGTGCTGCATCACGCCCTATGGCTGGGAGGCGCTGCTGGCGTCGCGCCGCATTCTCAGTCTTGGCTCAGCCCTGGTATTGATCGGGGAATGGCGGCCGGCGAATTTCGGCAGCGCCGGTCCGTTGGAGCTCAGCGTGCTCGCGGCCTTCGCCTTCGCGCTGTGGCGCGGCATCACACTGCCGCCGATGCGCATCCTGCTGGTGCTCGGCTTCGTCTATATGGCGCTCGGCCACGTCCGCAACGCCGAAGTGCTGGCCTTGCTGGCGCCGCTGGTGCTGGCGCAGCCGCTCGGCGCGCAGCTGGGCCGCAATGACGGCGCGGCGATGCCGGCCTTGAACCACACGATGCTGCTCGGCGTCGCGCTGTGTCTCGTCGCAGTCACCATCGTGGTCGCATCCGTCCGCCACTACACACCATCGGAGCGCGCGGCGCCGATCGCCGCCGTCGATGCGCTGAAGAAGCTTTCCGTCAGCCGCGTGTTCAACGATTACGATTTCGGCGGCTATCTGATCTGGCGCGGCGTGCCGACTTTCATCGATGGGCGTACCGAATTGTTCGGCGAGAAACTGATGGTCGATCACAACGATGCCAGCGGTCTCGCCAAGCCGGACAACCTGTTCCGGCTGCTCAAGGACTACGATATCGATGCCACCTTCCTGCGTACTGAAAGCGCGGCAACCAAACTGCTCGATCGCCTCGCTGGCTGGGAGAAAGTCTATAGCGACGATCTCGCCACCATCCATGTGCGGAAGGGCGAAGGAAGCGAGAAGGTGAAGGAGTAGCCGTAGGATGGGCAGAGCGCGGTGTGCCCACTTTCATCAGCCGTGGACCAATTGGTGGATACGCTGCGCTTTGCCCACCCTACAGGCAAGACAATTGACGATCACGCCGCCGTCGGCAATGTGATCCGTACGGTGAGACCATGCGGCTGTCGGTCGTGCAGGGTCAGCTCGCCGCCATGGGCCAATGCAATCGCGCGCGCGATCGACAGCCCGAGTCCGAAACCTGCGGCTTCGTGATCCATGTTGCGTGCATCGTCGCCGCGTACGAAGGGTTGCAGCATCGCACTCTTCTGCGCGTCAGAAATCCCGGGGCCGTCATCGGAGACATCGATGGTGGCGCCTTGCCCGGTCATCGACAGCGTGATCGCTGCCTCGCCGCCGAACTTCACGGCATTCTCCACCAGGTTGGTCACCGCACGATGCAGATCGTCGGGCCGCGCCATCGCCATTGCATGCGACGGGCCGTCATAGCTGACCATATGACCGATATCGGCGAACTGGTCGGCGATCAGCTGCAGGGTGGTGGCAATGTCGGTGAGGGTGAGTTCTTCCAGCCGGCGGTCGTTGCGCAGGAACGACAGCACGGCTTCGAGCATGGCGCGCATCTGGTCGAGATCGCGCAGCATGTGCTTGCGATGGACTTCGTCCTCGATGAATTCGGAGCGCAGCCGCAGCCGCGTGATCGGCGTGCGCAGATCGTGGCTGATGGCGGCCAGCATCTTGGTGCGATCGTCGATCAGCGCGCTGATGCGCTCGCGCATGCGGTTGAGCGCGCGCGCCACGGCGCGCACCTCGTCCGGCCCGCGCTCGGGCAAAGGCGACGAGGTGCCGCTGAGGCTGAACTCTTCGGCCGTCCGTGCGAAGGATGACAGCGGTTCCGCCAGCACCCGCGCCGCCCAGAATCCGAGCAGCGTCAGCGTGATCGCCGCGAAGGCGAAGCTGATAAACAGCGGTCCGCCCCAGAACGGCCGCTGCCGCCGCTCGGGCAGGTCGCTCACCGACAACCGCGCGCCGTCGGCAAGCACGAAGCCGATGCGGTCGCCGGCCAGCGCCACCGCGTGCACGTCGGGCGCCATCAGCCGGTTCATGCGGCGAAACGGGAAGGTCTCGCTGCGCTCCTCGGCGTGGCCGCTCTCGATCAGCGCGCCGGGCTCGGTGCGGAGGTCGAAGCTGGGAAACGTCTGCTGCATCCGCTCCAGTAGCGCCGGCCGTCCTGCAGCCGGTGTTGCCGACAGCAGTTTCGCAATCGCCACCAGTTCGCCATGACCGCGATTGGGCGGCATCGGTTGATCCGGTCGCAGCACGGCGAAGCCGATGCCGATGATGATTTGGATCGCGACGATCGACATCACCACCAAAGCGGCGATCTGGCCGCTGATCCGCCGAGGCGTGAGAACGTTCAGCAGGAGCATGATCAGGCCGTCTGCAAGCCTGATGAGCTCGTCCCGCCAGTCGTCTCTACGTCCGGCGTGAACATATAGCCGCCGGACCGCACCGTCTTGATGAGTTGCGCATCCTGTGGATCGGCCTCGATCTTGCGGCGGATGCGACTTACCAACACGTCGATGCTGCGCTCGAACGAGCCGGCATTGCGGCCCTGGGTCAGATCGAGCAGGCTGTCGCGCGACAGCACGCGGCCCGGGCGCTCGACAAAGGCACGCAGCAGATCGAATTCCGCCGAGGTCATCGCCACGCGCGCACCCTCGGGATTACGCAATTCGCGCAGGCGGAAATCCATCTGCCAGCCCTGAAATGCGAGCGCGGTTGCGTCGGGCATCGCACTGGCATTGAGGGCATTGCTCTGCCGCCGCAGCACCGCATTGATGCGTGCCAGCAATTCGCGAGGATTGAACGGTTTCGGCAAATAGTCGTCGGCGCCCATTTCAAGCCCGAGGATGCGATCGACGTCCTCGCCACGCGCCGTGAGCATGATGATCGGGACCTGCGAGCCCGCCCGCACCCGGCGGCACAGGCTGAGGCCGTCCTCGCCCGGCAGCATGACGTCCAGGATCATGAGGTCGATGCGGTTATCCGCCAGCGCCTTGTCCATTTCGCGCCCGTCGGCGGCAACGGTGACGTTGCAGGAATTGGCGCGCAGATACTTCGCGATCAGCGTCCGGGTTTCGCGGTCGTCTTCCACGACAAGAATGTGGGGTGGGTTTGCCATGCGAACCTTTTGGCCGGGATTGGCGGCCTTTGCAGGGAAGTTTTGTTTCGCCCTGTTGCTGTGCCGGCCCAGCGTAACGTACGGCAACAACTTGGCAAGCCGGCAGAGAGGCCTTGTTAAGTTGGTTAACCCGAGATGGCAGCGCTTAGCAGTCAACCTTTCTCGGAGCAGATCATGACATCGATTTCAGCGGCCTCCGGCAGCACCTATCAATCTCCTCTGCAGAAACTGCAGCAGGAGCTGCAGACCGAACTTACCTCGGGGAAAATAAGCAGTGGCGACCAGACTGCGTTATCGACTGCCCTCGATAGTATCGACTCGTCGTTGCAGGCCGATCGCGCCAGCGGCGGCACGCGGCCGGAGCATGGCGGCGTGAAGTCGAAAATCGATGACTTGATCGGCGATCAGGTGTCGAGCGGCAAACTAACATCCGATCAGGCAGATGAACTCAAAGGCCTGTTCGAGGCTGCCTTTGCGCAAGGTCCGGGCGGTGCCAAGGGGGCGGGCGGCCTGCCTCCGGGCGGCGGTCCCGGCGGTCCGCCGCCATCGGACAGCGCCGACGGCAGCGATGACAGCGACAGCAGCACCGATGTCAGCGACATCATGCAGGAGTTCCTCGACTCGCTGAAGCAGTCGCTGGCAGCATCGGCGACGACATCGAGTTCGTATAGCGCCAGCGGCATGACGGCTTCAGGGGGATCGGCGTCTTTTGCAGCGCTTCTCGTGGACTATAGGAGCTAGGAAGAATATCGGTGCCGTCGTCGGTCGGGAACTGCCGACGACGGCAGCGGAACATGTCGATGTGTCGCCCGTTGTTTCCTTCATGGAACAATATTGGAGGCAATGATGACTCTCGACGTCATGGCCGCACACATTGATTGCGAGCGACCGGATCGAGGGAACCGCCGTGCGACGCGCCAATGGCGAGCGTATCGGTCATATCGAGAGACTGATGATCGACAAGATCACCGGTAAGGTGTCCTACGCCGTCATGTCGTTCGGCGGTTTTCTCGGCATTGGCTCGAACATTCGATTGGGGCGATCGCTCGCAAGAAGAAGCTCTGCATCGCCATTACGGTGTCGCGCCCTATTGGGGCGAGTTTTAGCAGTTGATGTAGTTCGCTGGCAGCCCTTCAGCCAACGCGTAAAGCGATCCGTCGATCACCCGTGAATTCCCGATACGGACAAGCGTCGTCAGCGGCGGAAACGAGAGAGTGCGATGCGCGGGCGACATATTAGCGCGCAATAGGAACCCGCCATTCATCCCGGCGTTGTCTCGGGACAGTTCACAACAACAGGAGGACCATATGTTGAAGAAATATATGTCGGCTGGCGTCATCGGTTCCGCACTGCTCGCAACCGCGGCATTTGCGCAAAGCCCGAGCACCACCGCAGCTCCCGCCACGACGGCGCCGGCCGCCGCCCCGGTCGCCGCATCTGACGCGTCTTTCGCTGGCAACTGGCGGACCTCGAAGGTCGTCGGTCTGAACGTCTATAACGAGGCCAATGAAAGCCTCGGGTCGATCAATGATCTGCTCACCGACAAGCAGGGTAACATCAAAGCCGTCGTCATCGGCGTCGGCGGCTTCCTCGGTGTCTGCGAGCGTTTGATTGCGATCCCGTATGACAAGGTGAAATTCGTGAACGAGCCGATGCAGGCCTCGACGGCGGCCTCGGGCGGATCGGCCGGTATGGCCAAGTCCACTTCATCGACGACCGCAACCGGCACCACGACCGGCGCGGCTGCTACCGGTGGCTCGGCGACATCGGCCACGCCGGCGAAGGCCAATCCATGGTATCCCGATCATGCGGTCATCAGCGGTGCCAGCAAGGATCAGCTGAAGGCGATGCCGGAATTCAAGTACGCGACTTAATCGTCGCTAAGCTATAAACGAGGGCGCGTCTGCTCCGGCAGGCGCGCCCTTTTTATGACCGTCAGGTTCAGCGCGTAGCGGATCGCTGCGGTCTGTATCCGAGCATTACAAATTCGGCAGTTTCGTCACCACCACATTGATGGCGCCATCGGCCTCGGCGATCACGCGTAGCGTTTTCGAATCGAAGGCGATGCCGCCGAGTCGCAACGCCGTGATATCGGCGCCGACGCGGATGCCGTCCTCGTTCTTTTGAAAATCGGCCAGCACGCCCGCGATCTTGCGCTGGGCGTTGGAGGCGAAAGGCTTGAGGTCGATCACCGCGCGGTCGGCCAGCGTCCTTTGCAGCAGCGGCATCGCCGCGCGCGCGGCGGCGCCGAGCAGCCCGAACGCCGCCTCGGATTCCACGGCCAGTTCCAGATCCTTAAAGCGCATGATCTGGGTGGCCTGATCCAGCGCCGGCTTGCCCCAGACATGGATGATGGCTTCACCGCCGAGCCCGAACCAGCTCGACTTCTCCTTGGCATTGACCAGCAGCGAAATCAGCAGCCGGTCGCCCGATGCGCGCACGGTTGCCTTCTTGACGGTCACCGCCACCGCGCCGCTGCCATCCTCCGGAAACGTCTTGCCGACGAGTTGCGCTTCGATGATCTTGTTGAGTTCGCTGAACGGCATGTCGATGGGGACGCCGATATTCAGTTTGCCGGGGCCGGGCGGCACGATCGTCAATGTGGCCGGGAACGGACAGTTGGGCGTCGTTTGCGTACCGGTGACGCGGGTTTCTGCTTCCACGCCGAGGGTGAGCGTGACGTTCGTGCCGTCGATCCGCGGTTGTGCGGCGACGGCGCGGGTCGGCTTCAGTTCGAGAAACAGGTTCTGCGTCGCACTCGCGCCCTGCAGCGGCACCGAGCGGCACAGCTTGGCCCATTCGCGTCGCGCATTCTGTTCGAAAGCGGGATCGTTGCGCAGCCGTTGCTGCACGGCCGCGATCTGTTCGTTGACCGCGTTGTCGATCATCGGCTTGACCTGAGCGGGCACATTAACGCGGACGCCGCCGACCGACGCATTGGTATCGCCGAGCGCGACCTGCGCCGCCAGATTCGGCTCGATCCGCCAGTTCGGCGTCAGCCGCGGTTGCGACGAGACCACGACGTTGCCACGGATCTCCGCATTGGCATTGACGTTCTTGATGTTGATGTTGCCGATCTGCTTGGCGACGTTGCCGCCGAGCAGATTGCCGAGCGCGCCGCCGATGGCTTCGCGCACATTCGACGACAGTTCGCCTTTGACATTCAACGTACCATTCAGGGGTGTCGAAATCGTCAGCGTGTCCTGCGCGCCGGTGGCGGTCAGCGGCCCGCGGGCGGCGCTCCATCTGATATCGGCATTCTGCAACAATTGCTGCGCGGGATTGGCGGCGGTGCCAGCGAAATCGCGCGGCGCACCGCGTTCGGCGACATCGCGGATCGCAGCCAGCGTCACGGCGATCGGCGCAACGATGGTGGAACTGCGCGGAGGCGATGGCGGTAACGGCGGCAGTTCGACCAGTGTCGGTGCAGGGCCCGCGCCGCGCGGCGCCAGATAATCCATCACCTTCAAGGCGGCCACAAACGAAATGCCAACCAGCGTCGCGCCGATCAGGATGGTCTTCAGACGCATGATGTCCCCGCTCGCAATATGCGAGACACTACATCAAGCGCCGAGGTGCGCAAAGTAAGGCGGAACCGGATTGCCGCGTAGGCCGCAGCGGCGCGATCGTCGATTGACCGTCACGAACGCTGCCGTTGCAACTGACGCGCAGAGGCGGCGCCGAGCGTCGATGTCAGTGGCCGAGAACGCACGTTCGGGACGGTAAAGCCTACAGCACACCCAGAACGATGGCGCCGACAAATGCCATGGCCGCATAAGCGGCGACGAGGCTCATTTGACTGTTGAAAGTTCGCATCGCGTACCTCCCTAGTCGTTCAGCGCTAAGTAACGCGGAGGCCCGGCCAGCGTTCCCTGCGTTCTGATCGGATGAGCGAGCTTGATGCGAAGGGTTTCTGTAAAGGTAATATGATAGCTACATCGTGGCAGTTCGATCGGCGCTTCCCTCGTAAGGGATAAGCGGAACTGCCATAGACTCAATCTTTGGTGCTGCGCCATGCCCCAATGCGGATCCATGCAGCCTAGACACCGAGATGGAGCCGCGCCGCCCGCCTTATTTTCGCTGCTAGGCTGCCGCTGCGTCGTCGCGCCGGTCGATGCGGGAAGTGCAAATACCCGTGATTTGCCGGGTCGAACGAGCGCATGTTGAAGAGTCATTAAAACATTTAGCTCAATTTGCGCGGATGACGCGTGGAGTTCGTTTGTATCTCGTCGGCTCCTTTGTCCTCGTCTCGATGGCAGGTTGCGGCAAAGGCTTGTTTCAAGCCGAGCAGCGCGACCCCTGGCGGGCCGAGGCCGAAGTCGCATGCATGAAATCCGGTGCCGTGCGCGAGAGTGCCGGCCTGGTTCGTATCGAGCCGATTTCGGGCCCGGGTGTCTGCGGTGCAGAATTTCCGTTGAAGGTCGCTGCCCTCGGCGAGTTCAACAGCACCGTTGGTTTCGCCGACGAAAGCCTGCGGCCTCCCGGCAATGTCGGCGGCCCGTCGCGCTGGCCGGTGCAGCGACAGCCGTCACAGCCGATGGTGCGCGCGACCAGCAGCTATCCCAATGCCTATCCGCAGTCGGCGCCTCCAGCGCAGCAGCAGCCTTCGTATGGCGGTGGCTATAATGGCGGTTACAGCCCGTCGCAGGCCGGCAATGGCCCGGTCTCGCTGAATGCGCCAGGCGTCGCCGAGGCCGAGGATGATATCCATCTTCCCGCCGAAGGAACGCCCGAGCAGGCAATGCCGCGCAGCGGGCCGCCGCCTGCGCGCGCGCCATATGGCCGCTACAGCTCCGGCCCCGCGCTCACACAGCCGCAGGACTACGCGCAGCCGCGTCTGGGCCCCGGTCCGGGCAACGTCACCGGCTCGGTCGGTCCCGTCGAAGTGAAACCGACCGCAACGCTGGCCTGTCCGATCGTTTCGCAACTCGACAAGTGGCTCGCCGAAGTGGTGCAGCCGGCGGCGATGCGCTGGTTCGGCCAGCGCGTGGTGTCGATCCGCCAGATCTCCGCCTATTCATGCCGCGGCATGAACGGCAATTCGCGCGCGCATATTTCCGAACATGCATTCGGCAATGCGCTCGATATCGCCGCCTTTACGTTTGCCGACGGCCGCAACATGTCGATCAAGAATGGCTGGAAGGGGCTGCCGGAAGAGCAGGGCTTCCTGCGCGACGTGCAGGGCGGCGCTTGCCAGTATTTCAGCACGGTGCTGGCGCCCGGC
>JAPLPC010000389.1:13338-29579 GCA_026400425.1 Hyphomicrobiales bacterium
CCGGCTCGAACATCTATCACTACGACCATATCCACGTGGATTTGATGCGTCGGCCGAAGCGGCCGTCGATCTGCAAGCCTGCGGCGGTGTCGGGTGAGGAGGTCGCATCGCGCGCCATGGGCCGCAGCTATGCCGGCCGTGGCGACGATGGTCCGACCGGCTCGATCAAGAAGTCAGCCAAGAAAAGCCGCAAGACGCCGGACGACGAGGATTTCTACGAGAACGAATAGGCGGATCGCTCAGATGCGATAGGCTGCGAGAAACACGCGTACCGCGCTGTTCACGACCTTGTCGATCTCCGCCGCCGTCGGTGTCGGCTTGGCCTGGAAGATGAATGGCTGAAACAGTGTCGCCTGACACGACATCATGAATTGCGCCGCCGCCAGTTCGGTATCTTCGATGTCCAATTCCCCGGCGCTCACGCGGGCGTCGAGATAGGCGGCAACCAGCCCGATCGAATGCGCCAGCACGGCATCGTAAAAGCGTTTGCCGACATCGGGCATCCGCTCGGCGATCGCCATCACCGTGCGGATGGCCGAGCCGCCGCCGGGGCGGCATAGCAACGCGACATAACCGCGGCCGAATTCGGCCAGCGTCGTTTCGGCGTCGCGCTTCGGATCGAGATTGAAGACAGCCTTGCCCTGTTCTAGCTTTTCCTGCTCGACGATGGCTTCGAACAGCGCGCTCTTGTCGGCGAAGTAAACATACAGCGTGCCCTTCGAGACGCCCGCGGCCCGTGCGATCTCGCCCATGCTGGCGCCGTCGAAGCCCAGCGTCATGAAGACCTTGCGGGCGCCGTCCAGGATCTGCCGGCGCTTGGCGCTGTCTTCTTCGCCAACCGGGGCAAGAGGGGTTCGGTGAGGCGCAACCATTCGTTCAGCCTGCTGGAGGATCGCCAAAAGCTTTCAGCCGTATCCGGCCAACCGGGCGCAATCGCATTCACGTGAATAGCATTTCTTTACCTTGACCGAACCGTTCGGTCAAGGTACGAGTTGTCGCACGGAGCGGGGCCCGGAGGGTTTCGCGTGACGATTTCAGGAGGCCGCAATGGCCGGACCACGCGATCAGGCAGCCCGCATCGTTCCAGCAGACGCCGACGATAGCGCTGCCTCGCCGCGGGTGGTGCCGCTGTCGGATGAGCCGGCAGCGCGTGGTCCCGCCAATCCGCAGGCACCTGCACAAGAAGCGGCTCCAGCGGCCGCAAAGCCTGCCGCACCGAAGTCGCCGCGCAAGAAGCGGATACTGCTCGGTATCGGTGCTCTCGCGGCCGTCGCGGCGGTGTATTACGGCGTCAACTACTATCTGGTCGGCCGCTTCATCGTCTCGACCGACGATGCCTATGTGCGGGCCAACAACTCGACGCTCGGCGCGCGTGTTGCCGGCCACATCGCGCAGATCGTCCCCGGCGACAACACGCTGGTGAAAGCGGGGCAAACCCTGTTCAAGATCGATGATGGCGACTACAAAATCGCGGTCGATGCCGCCCGGCGCAAGATCGATACGCAGAATGCCACGATTGAGCGGATCGGCCGCCAGGTCGGCGCGCAAGAGAGCGCGGTGGAGCAGGCGCAGGCGCAGCTCGCTTCTGCCGATGCCGCAGCCAACCGGGCGCAACTTGAATTCGATCGCCAGCAGACATTGAGCAAGCAGGGATTCGCATCGCGTTCGGTCTATGAGACGTCGCTGTCGAACCGCGACCAGACCGAAGCGTCGGTCAAGGCGGCCCGCGCCGCCATCGATTCTGCGAGAAGCGCCGTCGACGTCACCAAGGCGCAGCAACAGGAAGCCCGGGCGCAATTGCAGGAGCTGCAGAGTGCGCTGGACAAGGCGCAGCGCGACCTCGCATTCACCGAGGTGAAGGCGCCGGTCACCGGCCAGCGCCTCGCCAACATCGTGCCGCTCGACGACGTCTATATCGACGCCAATTTCAAGGAGACGCAGCTGCGTCGCCTGAAGCCGGGCCAGCCGGTCTCGATCGAGCTCGATGCCGATAGCAGCCGCGAGATCGTCGGCACCGTGGAAAGCTTGTCGCCCGCGGCCGGCGCCGTGTTCACTTTGCTTCCACCGGACAATGCCACCGGCAATTTCACTAAGATCGTGCAGCGCGTCCCGGTGCGAATCCGCGTGCCCGCCGAGGTTGCCAGACAGAACGTGCTGCGCGCGGGCATGTCGGTCTATGTCCGCGTCAACACCAAGGCGGATGCGACGCCTGCGCAGTAACGGCGCTCTTCGCCGTGACGGCATAACGCGATCGTAGAACAGGATGACCACCGATGTCCTCGGCAGCGACCACCATGTCAGGCGCACCACCGGCGACACCGGCCGATGACCGGATCGCGCCGCGGCGGCTGATCGCGTTCCTGATCATGGTGTTCGGCATGTTCATGTCGATTCTCGACATCCAGATCGTGTCGGCGTCGTTGTCCGAGATCCAGGCGGGGTTGTCGGCATCGTCCAACGAAGTTTCATGGGTGCAGACCGCCTATCTGATCGCCGAAGTGATCGCGATACCGCTGTCCGGATTCCTGTCGCGCGCACTCGGCACGCGTTTGTTGTTTGCAATCTCCGCATCAGGTTTCACTTTTGCGAGCCTGATGTGCGGCTTCACCTCGTCCATCGAGCAGATGATCTTGTGGCGGGCCGTGCAGGGGTTCTTGGGCGCCGGCATGATCCCCACCGTGTTCGCGTCGGCCTATACGATTTTCCCCCGCACCAAGCTCCACATCGTCGCGCCGATCATCGGTCTCGTTGCCACACTGGCACCGACCATCGGTCCGACGGTGGGCGGCTACATCACCGACGCGCTGTCGTGGCACTGGCTGTTCTTCATCAATGTGGTACCGGGCATTGGCATCACGATCGGCGTGCTTGCGCTGGTGGATTTCGACGAGCCGCATTTCGCATTGCTCGATCGTTTCGACTGGTGGGGCCTCGGCTTCATGGCCGGCTTTCTCGGCTCGCTCGAATATGTGCTGGAGGAGGGGCCGCGCAACGATTGGTTCGACGATGAGGCCATCGCCGTGTTTGCGGTGATCTGCGCCTTTTCGGCCGTTGCGTTCTTCTGGCGGGTGCTGACGGCGAAAGAGCCGATCGTCGATCTGCGTGCGTTCACCAATCGTAATTTCGCGCTCGGCTCGACTTTTTCTTTCTGCATCGGCATCGGGCTCTATGGCCTCACATATATCTATCCGCTGTATCTGGCCCAGGTGCGCGGCTACAGCGCGCTGATGATCGGCGAGACGATGTTCGTATCGGGCATCGCCATGTTCCTGATGGCGCCGGTGGTGGGGCGTCTGATGACCAAGGTCGATCTGCGGATCCTGATTTTTAGCGGCCTGTTGCTGTTCGCTTCGGGGACCTGGCTGATGACCTCGATCACGCGCGACTACGATTTCAACGAATTGATGGTGCCGCAAATCCTGCGCGGCATGGGGATGATGCTGGCGATGGTTCCCATCAACAACATCGCGCTCGGCACGCTGACGCCGGAGATGTTGAAGAATGCGTCCGGGCTGTTCAACCTGACCCGCAATCTCGGCGGCGCGCTTGGGCTTGCGCTGATCAATACCGTGCTCGATCATCGCACCGATTTTCACATCTCCCGCCTGCACGACAAGGTGACCTGGGGCAATGCCCAGGCGGTCGAGACGCTGAATATGCTGACGCAGAAATTCCAGGGCATGGGCGACGCCTCCAGGATGGCGCTGACGCAGTTGTCGTCGATCGTCCATCGCCAGGCCGTCGTGATGGGCTTCGGCGACGCGTTCCTCATGCTGTCTTGTTTCTACGTTTGCCTGAGCGCGATGGTTCTGCTGCTTAGCAAGCCCAGCAATCCCGCGACCGGCGGTGGCGGGCATTAGCGCCATCAGGCCTGCGATCGAAACGAGCGAGGGGCCCGGCGTGTTGCGCCAGACCCCTCATCGTTGGATATCAGCAGGCCTGTAAGCCGGGTTCTGTAAGGCATCGCCGCTTGCGCAACGACACGTGACGGCCATTCTTCTGGGGCCGCATTCGCATACGGCCTCTAGCAACCTACCCGGACAGCGGGTTTGACATCACCCTGCAGTGTTATCGTTCGTAGGCTTGCGCCCTTGCACGAACTAACTGCCATGCCGTCCCTATTCGGTTTTGCTCCCGGTGGGGTTTACCCTGCCGTCTCCGTTGCCGGATCCGCGGTGCGCTCTTACCGCACCTTTTCACCCTTACCCGCCTTTGCGGCTTGCGCCGCTACGGCGCGGCGAGCCCGCGGGCCAGTCGCGCCGAAGCCCCGAAGGGCGAAGGAGGGCGGTTCGTTCTCTGTGGCACTTTCCCTGGGGTCGCCCCCGCCGGACGTTATCCGGCACCGTATGTCATTGGAGCCCGGACTTTCCTCCCCCGCAGCCTTTCGACCATAGCGGGAGCGGCCGTCCGGCCGGCTGACGGGCAAGCCATGGGGGTTAACGTCTCGCGCGTCAAGCGGCGTCAGCCGGTTCGGGTGGTCGCGTCTGCAGGCAAACTCACAAGCAGCGCTTCCAGGGTTTGCAGGGTCGAGAGGTCGGCGACGCCATTGACGCGCTCGGGGCGGAAATGGCGCTGGAAGGCCGTCACGGTCTCGGTCGTGGCTGCATCGTACAGGCCGCTGGCCTCGATGCCGTATCCGTAACGCGCAAGCGCCAATTGCAGCGCCTTCACTTCATCCCCGGAGGCGCCGCTGCGCAGGCCGTCGCCCGATACGATCGGCGCCGGATGCACCCAGTGGCCGACGCCGGAACTGGCGAGCAGGTGCCACGGAAATTTCTCGCCCGGATCTTTCTTGCGCGACGGCGCCACGTCGGAATGGCCGAGCACGCGATGGGGCGGCATCTCACGGCGCAGCAGGATGCCGCGGCACAGCGCCGTGACGGCTGCGATCTGTCGCGATGGAAAGTCGGGATAGCCCCAATCATGGCCGCGATTGATGATCTCGATGCCGATGGAGCAGGAATTGATGTCGTCTTCGCCGGCCCAGTAAGACGAGCCGGCATGCCAGGCGCGCTTGGATTCCGGGACGGTCTGCACGATGCGGCCATCCTCAAGCACGATGTAATGCGCGGATACGTCGGTGCCGTCGCTGCAGAGCCGGGCGATCGCGCCCTCCGCGTCTGGCATCCCGGTATAGTGCAGTACGATCATGTCGGGTACGAGCCCCTTGTTCCGATCGCCATAGTTTGGGGACGGTATCACGTCGGAAACGACGGAGGAATCCGGCATAAAGGTGGGCAAGTCCGCGACCCCGTTCGGGATCGGCAGCGGGCGTTGGCGCTTGGTCTCAGGTCCGGGCAATCTTTTCTCATCTCCACGATATCGACGCTGCTTGTCTCCAGCGAAGGGGACACACTATTCCGTTCGCAGTCTTGCGGCGCAATGTTTACAGAACGGTTTTGCCTTTTTATTTCATAGGTCTATGCGCGATACGCCAGCGCCACGATACAACCTCTGCGCTGCGAATTGAATCGATCCGTTCCGAGGTCTTCAACACTTTCTTAACGCTAAAAGACGTTACTGAAGTTTGAAGCACCGTGCTTGTTCTGGTCCGGTGTGAGTTCCATTCGACGCTCATCCCATGGCCTATCTGCACATTCCATGTGGACGACAACGCGCCCCGTCGGATCACGCGGGCGATGCGCCGAAGCGGACTCACGAATGCGCGATGCCGCGGATGAGCCGCGTCTCGCGCCGAAATTTGAGATGCCATTGGCCCGTCGGAGTCCGGATCGGTGTGGCGTCTCGCAGTGAAGGAACGGAACCCGTTGCCCGTTCGCGTGCGCGTATGACTGATCCAAGGCATATCTCCGTGCTCGGCCCGCAAGCCGTGGAGATGCTGTCTCCGCGCGCCGGTGGCGTCTATGTGGACGCGACCTTCGGCGCGGGCGGTTATTCGCGCATGATCCTGGCGAACGAAGGCACGCGGGTGATTGCAATCGATCGCGACAGCACTGCGATCGCCGGCGGCGCCGAACTGGTGGCGTCCTCCGCCGGTCGCCTCACGCTGGTCGAGGATCGCTTCTCCAACCTTGCCGATGTCTGCGAAGCGCAGGGCACGCCGCTGGTCGATGGCGTGGTGATGGATGTCGGCGTCTCCTCGATGCAGATCGATCAAGCCGAGCGTGGCTTCTCGTTCCGCTTCGATGGCCCGCTCGACATGCGCATGAGCCAGCACGGCCCCAGTGCCGCGGATGTGGTGGCAGAGGCATCCGAAGCCGACCTCGCCAACATCATCTATATTTTCGGCGAAGAGCGTCACTCGCGCGGCGTTGCCCGCGAGATCGTGGCTGCGCGGAAAGAAGCCGCGATCACCACCACCAAGCAACTCGTAGATATCGTCGCCAAGGTCGTATGGGCGAAACCCGGCGAGATTCACCCGGCGACGCGGACCTTTCAGGCGCTGCGCATTTTCGTCAATGAAGAGCTCGACGAACTGCATACGGCACTCGCCGCCGCGGAGCGGGTGCTGAAGCCCGGTGGTCGTCTCTCGGTGGTCTCCTTCCATTCGCTGGAAGACCGCATCGTCAAGAATTTCATCACCGAGCGCAGCAAGGCCGGTGGCGGCTCGCGCCATCTGCCGGAGGTCGCGCAGTCCGCGCCGCGCTTCAAGATCGTCAACAAGCGGCCGATCATCGCCGGCGAGGATGAGACGAAAGCCAATCCGCGCGCGCGCTCCGCGAAACTGCGCGGCGCCGAGCGCACCGATGCGCCGGCGCAGGCCGCCGGTCCATTGCCGGGCTGGCCGACGCTTGCTTCCGTGATGCGGGGAGGCTGAGCATGCGCATCATCCATCTCTTCGTCATCGCCGTGCTCGTTTTCGCTGCGGCCTATGTCTATCGCATCAAGATGGAATCGACCGTGCGCACCGAAAAGGTGCTGCGCCTGCATGCCGACATCCGCGAGCAACGCGACGCCATCGCCACGCTGCGTGCCGAATGGGCCAAGCTCGATGCGCCGATGCGCTTGCAGGGCCTTGCCGAGCGTCATCTGAAGCTGCAGCCGATGGCGGCGCAACAGTTCGACAATCTGAAGAACCTTCCCGACCGCCCGCCGAGCTTTGCACGGCCAGGCACGCCCGATCCGATCGGCGCCATGCTCAACACCATCGATCCCGCTGACGTTGCCGTGACCGGATCGATCCCCGCGCCGGAGGCTCAGCAATGACCGCACAGGCGCCTGTGAACAAGTCCAGCGAGCGACCGCCGGAGCCGTGGCAGCAGCGTTTGATCCGCACGTTGCTATACGGCAAGAACACCGACCGTGCCGCCAAAGCGCGCGCCCGTGTCGGCCTTGCGATGCTCGCTTTCGGCGGCGTCTATGGCATCATCGCCGTGCGGCTGGTGATGTTCGCCGTCAATGGGGATGCCCATGCAGAGCGTCGCGCCTCTCGCGATGCCATCGCCACCGCGCGTCCCGACATTCTCGATCGCAACGGCGCCATCCTTGCCACCGACGTGAAGTCGCCGTCGCTGTTCTCCGAGCCGCGCCGTATCATCGACAAGGACGAGGCGGCGGAATTGCTCACCGGCGCGCTGCCCGATCTCGACAGCGCCGAAGTGCGCGAGCGCATCAACAGCCGCAAGGGCTTTGCGTGGCTGAAGCGCGACATCACGCAGCAGCAGCAGCGCGATATCCATCGTCTCGGCATTCCCGGCATCGGGTTCCTGCGTGAAAACAAGCGCGTCTATCCGAACGGATCGACGGTGTCGCATGTGATCGGCCTGACCAATATCGACAATCAGGGCATCGCCGGCATCGAGAAGTGGCTCGACAACAACGGTCTCGCCGATCTGCACCGCGCCGGCTTCGCGTCGGACCGCATGCAGACCCCGGTCGAACTCGCCCTCGATGTGCGTGTCGAACACGCGCTGCGCGACGAATTGCTGAAGGCCAAAGCAAAGTTCAGCGCCAAGGCGGCGTCCGGTCTCGTCTCCAACATCCGCACCGGCGAAATCGTCGCCATGGTCTCGCTGCCGGATTTCGACCCCAACAATCCCCGGGAAGTGCACGATCCCGATCGGATCAATCGCCTGACCACCGGCGTTTACGAAATGGGATCGACGTTCAAGACGCTGACGCTGGCGATGGCGCTGGACTCGGGCAAGGTCAATCTCAACACCATGTTCGACGCGCGCTATCCGCTCAGCTACGGCAAGTTCAAGATCCACGACACCCATCCGGTGCCGCGCCCGATCTCGCTCGCCGAAGTGTTCACCTATTCGTCCAATGTCGGCGCTGCCAAGATCGCGCTCGGCCAGGGCGTCGAGGCGCATAAGGCGTTCCTGAAAAAAGTCGGCCAACTCGATCGTCTGCGCACCGAACTGCCGGAAAGCGCCATGCCGATCGTGCCGAAGCGCTGGGGTGATCTCAACACCATCACCATCTCGTTCGGGCACGGCATTGCGGTGGCGCCGCTGCAGGCAGTGATGGCCGTGAATGCCATGGTCAACGGTGGCAATCTCATTCCGCCGACCTTCATGAAGCGCAGCGAAGAGGAAGCGCTGGCGGTCGCCAAGCGCGTCATCAAGAAGGAAACCAGCGACAAGGTTCGCTATCTGATGCGCCTGAATGCCGAAGTCGGCTCCGCGCGGCAGGCGGAAGCCAGGGCCAAGGGCTACTATCTCGGCGGCAAGACCGGCACTTCGGAAAAGGTCGTCAATGGCCGTTATTCGAAGAAACAGGTGCTGAACTCGTTCACGGCCGTGCTGCCGATGGACAATCCGCAATACCAGGTTCTGGTCATGATCGACGAGCCCAAGGCGCTGCCGGAAACCCATGGCTTCATTACCTCGGGCTGGAACGCGGTGCCGACCGGCGGTGCGGTGATCGCCCGAATCGCGCCGCTGCTGGGACTGGAGCCGCGGTTCGATCTGGCGCCCGCCGATCGCCTTATTCTTGCGACATCCAGGGTAACTCAGTAGAGCCGCATCCGCGCTTTACAGCGGACACAAAATGCGGTTTGCGTGACGCCGCGCAACCCGTTCGTCGTGATTGGCCCTGTCCGGAGCAGCATGAAACTACGCGACCTTTTCAGCAGTGATGCCGTGATGGCGCCGCAGGTTGCGGATCTCGCCATCTCCGGCCTTGCCGTGGACAGTCGCGCGGTGAAGCCGGGCGACCTGTTCTTTGCGCTGTCCGGCACGAAGACCGACGGGGCGCGCTTTATCGCGCAGGCGATCGCGTCGGGCGCGGTCGCCGTGGCGGGTGAGCATGAGCCGCAAGGTCTTGCAGTGCCGTTCGTCCAGCTCGGCAATCCGCGCCGCGCGTTGGCGCAGGCTGCGGCAAAACTGTATCCGCAACAGCCGCAGGTGATCGCCGCGGTGACCGGGACGTCCGGCAAGACCTCGGTCGCGTCTTTCACGCGCGAGATCTGGCAACGGCTCGGCCATGCCTCCGCCAGCATCGGGACCATCGGCCTGGTGTCGCCGAAGCGCACCGTCTATGGCTCGCTGACCACGCCCGATCCGATCTCGCTGCATCGGCAGATCGATGAGATCGCAGGTGAGGGCGTGACGCATCTGGCCCTCGAGGCGTCGTCGCACGGGCTCGATCAGTTCAGGCTCGATGGCGTGCGGGTGTCGGCGGCCGGCTTCACCAATCTGTCGCGCGATCACATGGATTATCATCCGGATGTCGCGCACTACCTCAATGCCAAGCTGCGCCTGTTTCGTGATCTGGTCGCCGACGGTGGCCCGGCTGTGATCGTGGCCGATCACGACTGCTCGGCAGACGTGATCGCGGCTGCGCGCGCGCGACACCTGCGCGTGATGTCGGTCGGACGTGGCGGTGACGGTGCAGGCGAGGGCATTCGCCTCGTCAACGCCGAGGTCGATGGGTTCGAACAACTGCTCGCGCTTGAACATCGCGGCAAGTCCTACGCCGTGCGGCTTCCGCTGGTCGGAGATTTCCAGATCGAAAATGCGCTAGTCGCGGCTGGTCTGGTCATCGGCACCGGCGGCGACGCATCGGCGACCTTCGCCGCGCTCGAACATCTCGAAGGCGCCAAGGGGCGTCTTGAGCGTGTCGGCGATCGCCATGGCGCGTCGGTGTTCGTCGATTACGCGCACAAGCCGGACGCGCTCGCCAAGGCGCTGCAGGCGTTGCGGCCTTATGCGAAGCGCAAGCTCGTCGTGGTGTTCGGGGCCGGCGGTGATCGCGACGCCGGCAAACGGCCATTGATGGGCGGGATTGCGGCGGCGCATGCCGATACGGTTATCGTGACCGACGATAATCCGCGCGGCGAAGATGCTGCGACGATCCGCGCTGCCATTCTTGCGGCCGCAACAGGCGCGACCGAGATCGGCGATCGCGGCGAAGCCATTCGTGTGGCGGTGCAGGGTCTGCAGCCCGGCGATGCGTTGCTCATCGCGGGCAAGGGCCACGAGACCGGACAGATCGTCGGCAGCGAGACGTTGCCGTTCAGCGATCACGAAGCCGCGGCGGCGGCGCTCGCCGAGAGGACATCATGACCGACTTTCTCTGGACACCGGCGGCGATGGCGGAGGCGATGGGTGCGGAGATGCACGGCCATCTGCCGGCCGGCGTCACGGGCATCTCCATCGACAGCCGCACCATCAAGCCCGGTGAGGCTTATTTCGCCATCACGGGAGACGTGCATGACGGCCACGCCTTCGTCGATGCCGCACTGAAGAACGGCGCCGCGCTGGCGGTGGTGGAAGCCGCGCAATGCGAAGATTTCGGCGCCGATGCGCGGCTGCTGGTGGTCGATGACGTGCTCGACGGTCTCGTCGCTCTCGGGATCGCCGCGCGCGCCCGACTGGGCGCGCGTATCGTTGCGGTGACCGGCTCGGTCGGCAAGACCTCGACCAAGGAAGCATTGTTGCGTGTGTTGTCCGCACAAGGCACGACCCATGCGTCCGTGGCATCCTTCAACAATCACTGGGGCGTTCCGCTGACGCTGGCACGCTGTCCAGCCGATGTTCGTTTCGCGATCTTCGAGATCGGCATGAACCATGCGGGCGAGATCGAACCGCTGGTCAAGATGGTGCGCCCGCATTACGCGGTGATCACCACCGTCGAGCCGGTGCATCTGGAGTTCTTTTCGGGCATCGAGGCCATCGCCGATGCCAAGGCGGAGATCTTTCTCGGGGTGGAACCGGATGGCGTCGCCATTCTCAATCGCGACAATCACCAGTTTTCACGCCTGCAAAAGAGCGCGAAGAAAGCTGGCATATCGCGCATCGTTTCGTTTGGCGCAGATGCCAAAGCCGATGCACGCCTGATCGACATTTCGCTGCAACCGACATGCTCCGCCGTCCATGCCAATGTGCTCGGTCAGGATATCACCTACAAATTCGGCATGCCCGGCCGCCATATGGCCATGAACTCGTTGGCGGTCTTGGCGGCGGCGTCACTGATGGGCGCCGATCTCGCCCATGCCGCCTTGACGCTGTCGCAAGTTGCCCCGGCGGAAGGCCGCGGCGTGCGCCAGATGCTGGAGGTCGCCGGGGGCGAGGCGTTGCTGATCGACGAGACGTTCAACGCCAATCCGGCCTCGACCTCCGCCGCGCTTAGTGTGCTCGGCAGTGCGGCCATCAACGGGCAGGGGCGGCGGATCGCCGTGCTCGGTGATATGCTGGAACTCGGCCCGCGCGGCGGCGAGTTGCATGCCGGCCTGCTGGAGGCTGTGACCTCCAACGCAATCGATCTCGTATTTTGCTGTGGCCCTTTGATGCGCAACCTCTGGGATGCCCTTCCCTCTGGCAAGCGGGGCGGTTATGCCGGGGATGCAAAGGCGCTCGAATCACAGGTCGTGGGCGCGATCCGGGCCGGCGACGCGGTTCTGGTCAAGGGGTCCAAGGGCTCCAAGATGGGACCGATCGTCGCCGCGCTGACCAAACGCTTTCCCGGCAACGCGGCGCGCGACGACGCTGCGGAATAAGGCAGGCTGAATGTTCTATTGGCTGATCGATTTCGCGGGCACCTTCCCGGCCTTCAACGTGTTCCGCTACATCACCTTCCGCACCGGCGGCGCGGTGGTCACCGGCGCGTTGTTTGTCTTCCTGTTTGGACCGTGGATCATCGACAATCTGCGCCTGCGGCAGGGCAAGGGTCAGCCGATCCGCTCCGACGGCCCGCAGTCCCATCTGGTGAAGGTCGGCACGCCCACCATGGGCGGGCTGATGATCCTGTCCGGCCTCGTGGTGTCGACGTTGCTCTGGGCCAATCCGCGCAATCCCTATGTCTGGATCGTGCTGGCGGTGACTCTCGGTTTCGGCTTCGTCGGTTTCTATGACGACTATCTGAAAGTCACCAAGCAGAGCCATAAGGGCTTTGCCGGTCGCACCCGCCTGCTGATCGAATTCATCATCGCCGGCGCCGCCTGCTATGCGTTCGTGCGCCTCGGGCGCGACCCGCTGTCGAGCTCGCTGGTGCTGCCGTTCTTCAAGGACGTGATCGTCAAATTCGGCTGGTTCTTCGTCATCTTCGGCGCGTTCATCATTGTCGGCGCCGGCAATGCGGTGAATCTGACCGACGGCCTCGATGGCCTGGCCATCGTGCCAGTCATGATCGCATCTGCCAGTTTCGGCCTGATCGCCTATCTCGTCGGCAATGCCGTGTTCTCCGACTATCTGCAGATCAACTATATCGCCGGCACCGGCGAACTGGCCGTGTTATGCGGGGCGGTGCTCGGCGCCGGCCTCGGTTTCCTCTGGTTCAATGCGCCTCCGGCGTCGATCTTCATGGGCGATACCGGCTCGCTCGCGCTGGGCGGCATGCTCGGCTCGATCGCGGTGGCGGTGAAGCACGAGATCGTCCTCGCTGTCATCGGCGGCCTGTTCGTGCTCGAAGCCGTGTCCGTCATCGTGCAGGTCGCGTCGTTCAAACTCACCGGCAAGCGTGTGTTTCGGATGGCGCCGATCCATCACCATTTTGAGCAGAAGGGCTGGACCGAGCCGCAAATCGTGATCCGCTTCTGGCTTATTTCGGTGATGCTGGCGCTGGTCGGCCTCTCGACCCTGAAACTGCGGTGATCGCGTGACCCCCGTCACGTCATTCGCCGGCAAGATCGTCGCGGTGTTCGGCCTCGGCGGTTCTGGCCTCGCCTCGTGTCATGCCCTCAAGGCCGGCGGCGCCGAAGTCATCGCCTGCGATGACAGTCCGGACAGGATGGCGGACGCCGTGCGCGCCGGTTTCATGACGGCAGATCTGCGCACCGTCTCGTGGACGCATTTCGCGGCACTCATCCTCACGCCCGGCGTGCCGCTGACGCATCCGATGCCACACTGGACCGTGCTGGCCGCGCGCCAAGCCGGCGTTGAGGTGATCGGCGACGTCGAGCTGTTCTGCCGTGAGCGCCGCCGACACGCGCCCGACGCGCCGTTCATCGCCATTACCGGCACCAACGGCAAATCGACCACCACGGCCCTGATCGCGCATCTGATGCGCGAAGCCGGCTTCGATACCCAGATGGGCGGCAATATCGGCACTGCGATCCTGTCGCTGCAGCCGCCGCGCACCGGTCGCTTCCATGTGATCGAAATGTCGTCTTATCAAATCGATCTGACGCCCTCGCTGGATCCCTCAGTCGGCATTCTCCTGAACGTCACGCCCGATCACATCGATCGCCATGGCAGCATCGAGAATTATGCCGCGGTGAAAGAGCGTCTCGTTGCTGGCGTGCAGCCGAATGGCACTGCCATCGTTGGCGTCGATGACGACTGGTGCAGCCGGATTGCTGATCGTCTCGATCAGGCCGGTAAGCCCGTGATCCGCGTCTCGGTCGAACGACCGCTCGCGGATGGTCTCACTTTGAAGGGCACGACCATCATCGACAATGCCGGTGGCGCGCAGACCGCCATCGCGGATCTCGCCGAGATCGGCTCGCTGCGCGGCCTGCACAATGCGCAGAACGCAGCCGCGGCCTGTGCCGCGGCGCGCGCCATTGGTATGCCCCTCGACGTTCTGCAAAACGGCCTGCGCTCGTTCCCCGGGCTCGCCCACCGGATGGAGCAGGTCGGGCATCTCGGCACCACGTTGTTCGTCAATGACAGCAAGGGCACCAACGCCGATGCTGCGGCAAAGGCGCTGGCGTCCTTCACCGATATCTTCTGGATCGCCGGCGGCAAGGCGAAGGAGGGCGGCATCGCGCCGCTCGCCGAATTCTTCCCGCGCGTCAGGAAGGCCTATCTGATCGGCGAAGCC
This sequence comes from Hyphomicrobiales bacterium, assembly GCA_026400425.1. Taxonomy (GTDB): domain Bacteria; phylum Pseudomonadota; class Alphaproteobacteria; order Rhizobiales; family Xanthobacteraceae; genus Tardiphaga. Next base: position 27,508 of record JAPLPC010000389.1, read on the forward strand.
GCCAATGACTTCTCGAGCACGCTGGAAGGCAAGGTGCCGTTCGACATCAGCGTGACCCTCGATGCCGCCGTCGCCAATGCCGCGCGCGATGCGACAGAAGCGGGGCTCGCAGCGCCGGTGGTGCTGCTGTCACCGGCCTGTGCGTCGTTCGACCAGTTCCGCAACTTCGAAATCCGCGGCGATCGGTTCCGCGAGCTGGTGCTGGCGCTGGATGGGATCAAGAAGGTCTAGTTTTTCACGATCCCTTAACCCTCTGGCAACCGTATTGCCGCATCGATAAAGGTCTATCGATCCGCAGGACGCGCCCCATGATCACTCGCGAACATCGCACCCCGCTCAGCGAATGGTGGTGGACCGTGGACCGCCCGCTGCTGGCGGCTATCGTGGCGCTGATGCTGGCCGGCGTGATCCTGTCGCTGGCGGCGTCGCCGCCGGTGGCGACCCGCATCGGGCTTAATCCGTTTCACTTCTTCAACCGCCACATCCTGTTCCTGGTGCCGTCGGTGATCGTGCTGATCGGCGTGTCGTTCTTGTCGCCGCGGCAGATCCGCCGTTCGGCGCTGATCGTGTTGGCCATCTCCATCGTACTTATTCTCGCGACGCTGATGGTCGGCCCGGAAGTGAAGGGCGCCAAGCGCTGGATCACCATTCTGGGCATCAACATCCAGGCCTCGGAATCCGCCAAGCCGGCCTTCGTCGTCGTCTCTGCCTGGCTGTTCTCGGAATCGATCCGCAAACCCGGCATGCCTGCGACATCCATGGCCATCGGGCTCCTGATCATGCTGGTCTCGATGCTCGTGCTGCAGCCCGACTTCGGCCAGACCATGCTGATCCTGGCGGCCTGGGGCTCGCTGTTCTTCATCGCCGGCATGCGCATGGTCTGGGTGGCCGGCCTTGCCGGCGCCGCAGCGGGCGGCTTGTTTCTCGCTTACTTCATGGTCCCGCACGTCGCCGGCCGCATCAAGCGCTTCATGGATCCCGCCTCGGGCGACACGTTCCAGGTCGATACCGCGATGGAGGCGTTCTCCAATGGTGGCTGGTATGGCCTCGGCCCCGGCGAAGGCATCGCCAAGCGCAGCCTGCCGGACAGCCACACCGACTTCGTGTTCGCCGTCGGTGCCGAAGAGTTCGGCATTCTGCTGTGCCTCGCATTGCTGGCGCTGTTCACCTTCATCGTCATCCGTGCCTTGTCCCGCGCTTATGCGACGGAAGATCTGTTCTCGCGCTTTGCGGCTTCGGGTCTCGCGATTCTGTTCGGCGTGCAGGCCGCGATCAACATGGCGGTGAACCTGCACCTCATCCCCGCCAAGGGCATGACGCTGCCGTTCATCTCTTATGGCGGATCGTCCATGGTGTCGCTGGCTTACAGCGTCGGCATGTTGCTGGCGCTGACACGGATGCGTCCGCGGACCGAGGTCGAAGCCATCGACGCACATGTCGCGCGTACTTACGCGTGATGAGCGCCGCACCTCTCATTCTGCTCGCCGCGGGCGGCACCGGCGGCCATCTGTTTCCGGCAGAGGCGCTCGGCGTCGCGCTGATGAAGCGCGGCCTGCGGGTTCGCCTCGTGACCGACGCGCGCGCGCTGAAATATAGCGGGCTGTTTTCGCGCGACATGATCGATGTGGTGCCGAGCGAGACCGTGCGGTCGCGCAATCCGCTCTCGCTGGCGCGGACCGGCGTGATGCTGGCGGCCGGGACGGCGATGGCGGTCAATCTGATGCTGCGCCTGAAGCCGGCTGCGGTGATCGGCTTCGGCGGCTATCCGACCTTGCCGCCGCTGTTGGCTGCGCGCATGTTCGGCATTCCCAGCATCGTGCATGACTCCAATGCCGTCATGGGGCGCGCCAATCGCCTCCTCGCCAAGAAGGTCGATGCCATCGCCACCTCACTGCCAGGCGTGCTCGATCGCGTGCCCGATCTGGCGAAAAAGACGACCACCACGGGCACGCCGATGCGCCCGGCGATTCTGGCGGCGGCCGTGGTGCCTTACAGTGCGCCCGACCTCACCGCGCCGTTCCGTGTGCTTGTGGTCGGCGGCAGCCAGGGCGCCCGCATCATGGCGGACATCG
>JAPLPC010000353.1 GCA_026400425.1 Hyphomicrobiales bacterium
AATCGCATTTGATTATATAAATAATTGGAATAATGTGCAGGATGGGCAAAGCGTGGCGTGCCCACCATGGACAGTTACGGTGGGCACGCTGCGCTTTGCCCACCCTACATTCCTCCAGTTCCACAGTTCACGAGCCTCAATGGATCTTCACCAACTCCGTTGCTTCATGACCGCCGCCGATGAATTGCATTTCGGCCGCGCGGCGCAACGGCTCGACATCATGCCGTCGGCGTTGGGTCGCCATATCCGCCTGCTCGAGGAGGATCTCGGCACGCGGCTGCTGACACGGACCACGCGCAGCGTTGCGCTGACTGACGATGGCATGGCCTTGCTCGAACAAGCACGCGATCTGCTCGGCCGGGCCGATCACATAGCGGCATCATTCCGCGAGCGTGTGCGCGCTCGCGCGGCCACCATCAGGGTCGGCGCCATCGACAGCGCCGCGGCCGGTCTGTTGCCGGCATTGCTGCATGATCTGCGCACTCACCATCCCGACGTCACCGTGAAACTGGTGGAGGACAAGACCATCCGCCTGTTGCCGCGGCTGTTGTCCGGGCGGCTCGATCTCGCTTTCGTGCGGCCGCCGGAGAGTGCGGACAAGCGCATCGACTTCATGCCGCTGTTTCACGAGACCGCGGTGGTCGCGCTGTCGGAGCGGCATCCGCTGGCGGCGCGCAAGCGCCTCACCATCGCGGACATTGCCGACGAACCCATGATCGTGCCGGAGCGGCGCTCGCGTCCGCATAGCCATGATCTGACCATGAAGCTGTTCGCCGCAGCCGGGCGGCATGCGAATGTGGTGCAGATCGCGGATGAGAAGCAGACCATCGTCAATCTCGTCGCCGCCGAGATCGGCGTCGCCATCGTGCCGCGATGGACCCAGCGCATGGCGGCGCGCGGTGTCCGCTATGTGCCCCTGAGGGTGTCAGAGATGAACCGGCTGCCGCTCGCCGCGGCATGGATCAGGGGCACCCGCGACGTCATGCGCGACAACGTGTTGAAGATGCTGCAGAACAATTTGGAGCGGTATGCGAGAGAGGCATAGTTCTCAGTCGTCATTGCGAGCCGTTTGGCGAAGCAATCCAGAAAGCCAGCAGCTGGATCGCTTCGTCGCTTCGCTCCTCGCAACGACGGCTCAGGCAGGGATGGCATCACCTTATGCGCGATGATATGTAGCGCCCCATGGGCTCAATCCTTTCAACGTTCATCCTTCCGATCTCACTCGGCGCCGTGGCGCTGGTGCTGCTGCTCGGCCTCTTCAACATGATGCGCGGCGGCTCGCCGAACCGGTCGCAGCAACTGATGCGCTGGCGCGTGCTGTTGCAGTTCGTCGCCATCGCCATCACCATGGCGACGCTGTTCGTGATGGGACGATGAACATGCGGTGGAGCGGTAGAATGGCTATCGCTGCGCCTGACCGCTCCTGAGTTTTAGAGAAGTTTGTTCGATGGTCGTTCTCAACAAGATCTACACCCGCACCGGCGATGACGGCACCACGGCGCTCGGCAGCGGCGAACGGCGCCCGAAATACGATCTTCGCGTCTCCGCCTACGGCACCGTCGATGAAACCAATGCCGCCATCGGCGTGGTCCGGTTGCATCTCGCCCATGCGGCAGAACTCGATCGCATGCTTGGCGCCATCCAGAATGATCTGTTCGATCTCGGCGCTGATCTGGCGGTTCCGCAGCGAGAAGGCAAAGCGGAGCGGTTGCGATTGCTCGCGAGCCAGGTCGAGCGGCTGGAACGCGACATCGATGCCTTGAACGCGCCGCTGGCCGAATTGTCTTCGTTTATCTTGCCGGGCGGCACACCCGCTGCAGCCTATCTGCATGTTGCGCGCACGGTCTGCCGTCGCGCGGAACGGATCATCGTGGAGCTGGCCGCCAACCCGGCCGAACCGGTATCGGATGCGGCGATTCAATACATGAACCGGCTGTCGGATTTCCTGTTCGTGGCCGGGCGCTCGCAAAACGACAATGGCGCGCGCGACGTGCTGTGGGCGCCCGGGGCAAATCGCTAGTTTATCTCGCGGAACCGGCAAAAATACCGCGGCTAGAGCCTTTCGAATTCGGCTCTAGCGCGTTGACCCCGGTTGGCGGGCGCTTTAGGTTCCGCGCCAAGCCAGCCTTAAAAAGCTGCATATGATCAAAATTCAACGGAAAGAGGATCGATGAAGGTTCTGGTACCGGTCAAGCGGGTGGTCGATTACAACGTCAAGGTTCGCGTCAAGAGCGACGGATCGGGCGTCGAACTCGCCAACGTGAAGATGTCGATGAATCCGTTCGACGAAATCGCAGTCGAGGAAGCCCTGCGCCTGAAAGAGGCCGGCAAGGCGACCGAGGTTGTGGTGGTTTCGATCGGACCCGCGCAGGCGTCGGAAACGATCCGCACCGGTCTCGCCATGGGCGCCGACCGCGGCATTCTCGTAAAGACCGACACGGCGGTTGAACCGCTCGGCGTCGCCAAAATTCTGCAGAAGATCGCC
>JAPLPC010000251.1 GCA_026400425.1 Hyphomicrobiales bacterium
AACCGAGACCCGTTTGTTCGAGCGGGCCGACCTGCTCGACACCCAGATCGGCTAGGCCGAGAAGGACGACCCTGCCGAGGCCGCGCAGATCGGCTTCGACGCGATGGTGGAGGCGAAGGCGACGTGGTCAAGCGGTGGAGCTAACCTCGCTTCTTCGTATCGGCGGGATGCCGTGATCCTCTGCCGGCGGCAGCGGCGCGATGGGGGCCGTTGAGGACGTTGCCGTCTGGCGCGAAATGCGACCCGTGGCAGGGCCCGCCCCCAGCAGCGTTCGAAGGAATTCCATTATATCACGATTTCAAACACATAAGTGTTCGCAGTTTTGTCCTGAATGGCGCGCCATATTTTCTTCCATCGAAATGACGCTCCGCATGTCGGATATCGACTGCGATTGATTGTGGTGGCGAGGACGCGCGAACGGCCGGCCTCATCGGTGACGTTCGACGAGGTCGCGTCCCGTCGCCGATTTATACATCTTGATCACACCCGCGGCATCGACACCGGTCGGGCTTCACGCGCCTGCGCGGCCAGCCTGATCCCCGCATTCGGCGCGCCGAAGCCTTGGTAGTTGCGGCGCTCGACGATCTCGAAGAAGAACCGATCGTCGAACGCGTGCGTGTAGATCTGGAAGAATTCGCCGTCGCCGTCGCCGTCGCCGTCGCGGTCGTAAAGGATCTGATTGTCGCGCAGCGCGCTCATCAGCGCGGGATCGAGACCGTATTTGGCGTCCACGTCGTCATAGTAGTTGTCGGGAATCCGCAGAAACAACGCACCGCGCTGACGCATCTCGGCGACCGCCGCGAAGATGTCGTCGCAGCCGAAGGCGATGTGCTGCACGCCGGAGCCGAAGAATTCCGAAATGAAGCGGTTCGACAGCGTCCGCGTCGCCGACGACCCGTTCAGCACCATCCGCAACGAGGCATTGGGCGCAGTCAGCGCCTGGCTTTGCACCAGCCCGACCGGATCGGCGATCTCCATGCCCGGCAGCCGCCGCAGGTCGAGGATGCCGGTATAGAACAGCAACCACGATAGCATCTCGTCATACGGCATCGATTGCGAAATGTGATCGACGGTCGACAGTCGATCCCGCGTGCTGTCGCCGGGCAGCGGTGCGAAGTCGGTGTCCCAGTTGTTGCCGGCGTCATCGAGAAAATACAGCAGGCTGCCGCCGACGCCGTGGATGGCGGAAATCTCCAGCTCGCCCGGCCCGACTGGCTGATAGAAAGTGCGGGCCTGCAGCGCCTCGGCGCGCGCCATCGCCTGTTTCGCATTGCCGACATCCAGCGCGATGGCGCAGACGCCTGCGCCGTGGGTGACGTAATGCGAATGGGCGAATCCATCCGGCTCGCAATTCACGACGAGATCGATCGACCCCTGCGACCAGCGTTCGACTTGCTTGCTGCGATGCGCGCCTGATTTCCGGAAGCCGAGCTGGCTGAGCAGCGTCGACAGGTCGGCGGATTTGACCTCGTTGACCGCGAATTCGATAAAGCCGGTGCCGAGCGTCGGCGCTTTCGGCTGCAGCTTCTTGTCGGGAAGACCGGCGAGCTGATCCTGCAGCAGGATCAGCGAACGCAAGCCGTCGGTCGCGGTGCGGACCGCCGAGCCGGCGCGGAACTGGTCGTTGAAGATTTCCAGCGACCACGGGCCGCGATAGCCGGCCGCCTGCACCGCTTCCATGAATTGGACCACCGGCAGATCGCCTTGGCCGGGAAAACAGCGGAAGTGCCGGCTCCACGACAACACGTCGAGGCCGAGCTTGGGCGCGTCGGCGAGTTGCACCAGGAAGATCTTGTCGGCCGGAATCGAGGCGATCGAGTTGACCGGAAAGCCCGGCGCCAGCGTGTGAAAGCTGTCGAGGATGACGCCGATGGCCGGATGGTCGGCGCGCCGCACGATCTCCCAGGCATCGCGGTGGTCGTTGACATGCGCGCCCCAGGCCAGCGCCTCGTAGCCGACCTTGACGCCATGGCTGGCGGCGAGATCGCCGAGCTCGCGGAAATCGGCGGCGGCGCGGTCGATGCCGCCGAGTGAAGCCGGGGAGATGTTGCTGCAGACCAGCATCAGATCGGTGCGCAGCTCCCGCATCAGCGCGAATTTGCGCTCCGCGCGCGCGAAGTTGCGGCTGCGCTGCGGCTCCGGCATGCCCTCGAAATCGCGGAACGGCTGGAACGCGCATATCTTGAGATTGAGTTCGCCGCAGAGATCGCTGACATCGCGCGGGCTGCCGCCGAACGACAACAGATCCGCTTCGAAGATCTCGACCTCCTCGAAGCCGGCGGCGGCGATGGCGCGCAGCTTTTCATCCAGCGTGCCGGACAGGGAGACGGTCGCGATCGAGCGGGTATTCATGCGGCCGTCTCCGTCATTGCGCCGCCGAGGAACAATTGCCCGATGCGCGGATCGTTCAGCACGCGGTCGGCCTTGTCCATCAACCGGGTCTGGCCGAGCTCGAGCACGATGCCGAAGTCGGAAATCTCCAGCGCCGAGCGCGCATTCTGTTCGATCATCAGGATCGACACGCCGCGATCGCGCAGCTCCTTCAGGATATTGAAGGTCTGCTGGACCATCAGCGGCGACAGCCCGATCGACGGTTCGTCGATCAGCACGAGCTGCGGATTGAGCAGCAGGCCGCGGGCGATTTCGAGCTGCTTCTGTTCGCCGCCGGACAGCGTCGAGGCCTGCTGCTTCGCCTTGCTGCGCAGCACCGGAAACTTGTCGAGCGCGGACTCGATCCGCGCTGGCAGATCCGTGATGTCGCGGCCGGCGGCGACGGCGCCAAGTTCGACGTTGTGGCGGACGGTCAGCTCCGGAAAGATGTTGCGCCCCTGCGGCACGTAGCAGATGCCGGCCGACAACAGCGCGCGCTGACTGAGGCCCGTGACGTCGCGGCCCTTGAAGGTGACTTTGCCGTCCCGCAGTTTCAGCAGGCCGAAGATGGCCTTGAACACGGTGGATTTGCCGGCGCCGTTCGGCCCGATCACGGTGGTGATCGATCCCGCCGGCACCGAGAACGTGGTGCCGTTGAGGATCGTCATCTTGCCGTAGCCGCCGACGAGGTTCTGGACCTGGAGGATGTCATCGCTCATGGCTTTTTCACTCCACAGCAGCCGTCACGGCCGGGCTTGTCCCGGCACTCACTGTCGTCATGCCCGGCGAATGCCGGGTATCCACGTCTTGGCCACGACAGAAGGCGTGGTTGGCCGGGACAAGCCCGGCCATGACGGAGTTTGATGCATAGGGCTCGCATCTTCCCCATCCCCCTCAATGCCCGAGATAGGCTTCGATGACCGCAGGATTGGCGCGGACCTCGTCGGGGCGGCCCATGGCCAGCACCTTGCCTTCGGCCATCACCATCACGCGGGTGCATAGTGACATCACGAATTCCATATTGTGTTCGATCACCACGAAGGTGGCGCGCTTTTCCTGATTGATGGCGCGCAGCCGGTCCTTCAAATCGGCCAGCATGGTGAGGTTGACGCCACCGGCGGGCTCATCCAGCAGCACCAGCCGCGGTCCGCCCATGAAGGCCATCGCGGCATCGAGCAGCTTCTGCTGTCCGTACGACAGACCACCCGCCGGCTCATTGGCGAGATGGTCGAGCTTGAAGAAGCCGATCATCTGGTCGGCGGCCTCGCTCAGTCCGGCATCGGAGGGGCCGAGCAGGCGCGTCAGCATATTGCCCTGATGCTCCTGGCCGGCCAGGATCAGGTTCTCGCGCACCGACAGTTTCGGGAACACCTGCAGCAATTGAAACGTGCGGCTGACGCCGAGCTTGTTGAGCTCCGATGGCCGCAAGCCGGTGACCACCTTGCCGTCGACCTTGACCTCGCCGTCGCTCGGCGTGAGCTGGCCGAGGATGCAGTTGAACAGCGTGGACTTGCCGCAGCCATTGGGACCGATCAGGCCGAGAATCTCGCCCTCGTGGACGTCGAACGAGACGCCGTTGACGGCGTGAATGCCACCGAAACTCTTGCTGATATTGCTGACTTCGAGCACCGCGCTCATAGCGTCACCTCCAGCTTGGCCTTGGCCACTGCGCGCTGCGCGGAGGCCGCCTTGGTGCGACGCTCGGCCATGAAGCGATCGAGGATGCCGAGGATGCCTGTCGGCGAATAGATCAACAGCGCGATGACCGCCACGGCATAGATCATCAGATAGTAACCCTGGGTGAAGCGCAGCCATTCCGGCAGCAGTACGGCGATCATGGCGCCCAAAAACGGCCCGAAGAAGAAGCCGGCGCCGCCGACGATCACCATCATCAGGAGGTCGAGCGACAGCGACAACTGGAACGGCACCGGATCGACATATTGAGTCAGCGGCGCATACAGCGCGCCCGCCACGCCGCCGAGCGCAGAGCCGATGGCGAAAGCCATCAAGGTGTAGCGGCGGGTATCGATGCCGAGCGACAGCGCCCGCACCGGGTTCTCGCGCAGCGCCACGAAGGCGCGGCCCCAGGGCGAGCGGATCAACCACCACACGGCCAGCGACACGATACCGAGCGACCCGAGGCAGACGTAATAGAACGGTAGCGGCCGCCGGGTCGGATAGCCGAAGATCTCCGGCCGCGGGATGGTGCTGATGCCGTAGAGTCACGAAGGCCAGATAGTGATGCTGCACGCGCAGCGCGGGATAGCCGAGCAGCCAGCCGACGGCAAAACACAACACGATGGCGACGCCCAATGCGGCGATCAGCGGGATGCCGTTCGAGGTCATGATGGCGGCGGTATAGGCGCCGATGCCGACAAAGGCGCCCTGCGCCAGCGATACCTGGCCGGCATAGCCGAGCGTGAGGTTCAGTCCCATGGCGGCGATGGTCATCACCGCCCACTGGCTCAGGATGAACAGGCCGTAGCGATTGAAATTCATCGGCACGATGATCAGTGCCGCGATGGCCACGAGGCCAAAGCCGAACTTGAGATATTTCGCGCTCATACCGTGCGTTCCTCTGCGCGGCCGAAGATGCCTTGCGGCCGGAACAGGATGATCGCGATGAGCAGCAGCAGCGGCACCGCGGCGCGGTATTGCGTGGAGACATAGGCGGCGGCGAGATTGTCGACGACGCCGATCAGGAGGCCGCCGGCGATGGCGCCGCGGATCTGGTTGAAGCCGCCGACAATGGCCGCGATGAAGGCCGCCTGGCCGAGCACCTCGCCATTGGAGAATTTGGCGAGATAGATCGGCGTGATCAGCAGCGACGCCAGCGCCACCAGGAAGGCGTTGATCAGGAAGGTCAGCATGATCATGCGTTCGACCGGCACGCCGATGATGCGCGCGACAGTTGGGTTCTGCGCGGCGGCCTGCATCTGGTGGCCGATCGACGTGCGATTGAGCAGCGCGGTGAGGCCGACCACGGCCAGCACGGCCACGGCCAGCACGCCGATGCTCTGCAGCGCCACGGCGCGGCCGAAGATCGCGATATCGCCGGCCGGCACGATGGACGGGAAGGGCGAGGCTTCGGCGCTGTAGAACTGCTTGGCGGATTCCTTGATGCCGATCGCCAGCGCCATGGTGGCGATCGCCAGCGGCAGCACACCGTGGCGCAGCATCGGGTCGACCAGCAGCATCTTGAAGGCGAGGCCGAGCAACAACATCGACAGTCCGATGCCGATCACGATGGCGAGCCAGAACGGCGCGCCGGCATTCATCGCGCCGAGCATCAGGAAGGCCGGCAGCATGACGAATTCGCCCTGCGCGAAATTGATGGTCTGCGAGGTCTGCCACAACAGCGTGAAGCCGACCGCGACGATGGCATAAATGGCGCCGGTGGCGAGACCCGCGATGAGGAGATCGAGGAGGTTGGACATGGTGTGTCTCTCGTCCTGCGTTAGTGGCGCAGTAAAAGCTTCGTTGTGTTTTTGCACCGGCCGTGCGCGCCCTCGCCCCGCTTGCGGGGAGAGGGCGGGGTGAGGGGGGAGCCTTCGCAAACGCGGAGCTTGCGGAAGCTCCCCCTCACCCGCCGCGAAGATGCGGCGACCTCTCCCCGCAGGCGGGGAGAGGTTAGAACAGAGCCGTCCTAGTTCTTGAGCTTCGGCAGCACCTGCTTCACCACCTGCTTGCCGTCGACGATCTCGACCAGAAAACCTTGGCGGTCGATGTCGCCATTGGCGTCGAAGGTGGCGTCCATCAGGATGCCTGGCTCCTTGGCGGCGGTGATGGTGAAGCCGTGCAGCGCGTCGGCGAAGCCCTTGCTGTCGACCTTGCCCATCTTCTCGGTGGTGGCCTTGATCATGTAGATCGCGAGCCAGCCCTTGAGGCCGTTATGGTCGGGGACGTAGTTGTACTTCTTCACGAACTTCTCGCGGAACGCCTTGATCAGCTCCACCGGGGCATCGGTGGTGAGGCCGACATGGCCGCGGGCACCATTGGCGGCGTCACCAGCCAGTTCGACGACCTTCTGCCCGACCAGCGTGGTTTCGCCGACCAGCGGCACTGTCACGCCCTGCCGCTTCAGTTCTTTCAGGATGCGCGCGCTTTCTTCCTCGTTGACATAGACGAACACCGCGTCCGGCGCGGCCGACTTGATCTTGCTGACATCGGCGGCGAAGTCGGCCTGGCCGGCTTCGGTCGAGAGGTCGGCCGCGACTTTGATATTGTACTTGACGAATTCCTTGCTGATGGAATCGCGCCCGCCTTTGCCGAAATCGTTATTGACCCAGACGATGGCGACCGACTTCGCCTTCAGTTCGTCGTTGATGTATTTGGCGACCTTCGGCATCGACGACTGCTGGCCAAACGAAGTCCTGAACAGAAACTTGTTGCCGGCCTGGGTGAGTTCGGCGGCCTCGCCACCCATGATCTGCGCAATGCCGGCTTCGGCGGCGAGCGGCGCGGTGACTTTCACCGATCCGGAATAGCCGGGCCCGAGCAGAACGTAAGGCTCGTTGTCGAGCGCTTTCTGCACCTGCGCGCGCGCCACGCCGGGATTGGACTGCGAGTCCGCATGGGTGACCTCGAGCTTGCGGCCGAGCACGCCGCCCTTGGCATTGATATCCTCGATGGCGAGGTCGATGCCGTTCTTCCAGTTGGTGCCGACAGTGGCACCGCCGCCGGACAATTCGGCAACGTTGGCAAGCTTGATACTTTGCGCGGATGCAGGGGTGGCGAAAACGGCGGCAATGAGAATGCTCGCCAGGACGGTAGGCTTCATGATTTCCTCCAATGTGTGTTTTTGAACGCGATTGTCGCTGCGGCCTTATGGGTGACCGCTTATCGGGTGGTTAGGCTGCGTTGGGCGGATACCTCTTGCGCATGGCGTCGTCGAACGCAATTCCCATTTCGGCGGCCGATGGAGCCATGCCGGTGAACAGTTCGAAGGCGTCGGCCGCCTGATAGATCGCAAGATCGCGACCGGTCATGACCTGAGCGCCCGTGGCCTTAGCGGCATTCAGCAATGGGGTCCACAGCGGCGAATAAACGGCGTCGGCGACCCACAGCCCGGCATGCAGCAAGCTGTCCGATACCGGCGTGCCGCGGTTCGGCACCATGCCGATAGGCGTTCCGTTGACCAAGCCGACGGCGCCGTCGAGGGCGTCCGCAACGGTCGCAGCGCGGCGGATGGCTTGCCGGTGCTGCAACTGCGCAACGAGCTTGTCAGCCTTGGCAACATCCGTATCGAAGACGCGGATGTCGGAGACGCCAAGATCCGCCAGTGCAAAGGCGATGGCCTTGCCGACACCGCCCGTGCCGATGACGGCGACCGGCCCATGGCTCGATCCGGTAACCAGATCACGGGCCGCGCGCGCAAAGCCGGTGGTATCGGTGTTGTGGCCGGTGAGGCGGCCGCCACGCGAGACCACGGTGTTGACTGCGCCGATGGCGCGGGCACCGGGTGACAGGTCGTCGAGCAGAGTGACGACGGCTTCCTTGTACGGGAAGGTGACGTTGATGCCAGCAAAGCCGAGATGACGGATACCGTCCAGAGCGGCACACAACTGATCGGGGCCCGCCCCGGCAATTTCGATGAGATGATAGTGGCAGCGGACGCCAAGCGCATCCGCGGCCCGTTCATGCATCGCGGGGGATGCCGAGTGGGCAATGGGGGCGCCGAGCAGGCCCGTGAGAAAGCGGCCGACGGTCGGTGTTGGGGTCAAAACAGCGGTCATGCGAATGTCGGGATCCGGCGAGTTGATCAAGCAACCGGCGGCAGGATAGCGCGCCGGCCATCTAACACAATTACCCATTTATGCCCCGAACGTAACATGATGTTACTTTTTCCGGTGGCGCGTCGCGGGCTTTGCAGTTGCGGTCTTGGCAGGATTGATGGCCCGCATTTCGGCGCGCAGGCAAGCGATGAAGTGCTCGGTGTGAAGCGACAATGGCACGCCGCGCTTGACGGCCATATAGGTGTCGAACCGCGTCGGCTCTACGATGCGGATGATGTCCACGCCGGGATACCCGCCATGAGCGACGGTGAACTGATCGATGACGGCAATGCCCAGCCCGGCTTTCACCAATGCGCAGACCGTGGTGCCGAAGCGGGCACGGATGGTGATGTCGTATTGAAGTTGATTGCGCGCGAAGATCTCGGCCATGATCCGGCCGTACGGGTCGTTCGGATCGATACCGATCAGCGGGTAATCGATGATTTCCTTCGCCGAAACCTGTTTGCGGCCAGAAAGCTTATGCCCTTGCGGCACGATGCAAAACAGTTCGCCCGAAGCTAACGGCAGGAAGTCTAGGCCGGGATGTTCGAGTCGATAACTCATGGCGACGCATTCGCCGCGATCGAGCAGCAGATAGTCGATGGCTTCCTCAAGCTTCAGGATGTTGATGTCGATACGTAGCAGCGGATAGCGCCGTCGTACCTGTTCGATGGCACGCGGCACCATGATCTGCGAGATCGACGGCACCGAGCCGATGCGCAGCTCCGACAGCGCCCCGCGTCCGATGTTGGAGATGGTCTCGCTGAGATCGTCAACTTTCTTGTAGACGCCGTTGATCTGCTCGAAGATGTTCTGGGCTTCCGGTGTCGGGAAGTAACGTCCATTCTGGCGCTGGAAAAAGCGAACGCCGAGCGATTTCTCGGTGTATTTCACCAATCGGCTGATGCCCGGCGCCGACACGTTGAGCAGCTTGGCTGCGCCGCCGATGGTGCCTGTGACCATCACCGCGCGAATGACTTCGACCTGTCGCAACGTCATCATGAGAGTTGGGATCCCGGCGCAAGGTGTCCCTTATGCCGGAATAGCTTCGTTCAAAGCAACTCCGCGATACTGTGGGTATCGATCCAGATATCGGTCGCGTCGAGACGAACGCCGAAACGTCGCAGCGGGCGGCAGGGCCAGCCCGGGGAAACGTCCCCGGTGTCCAGGTCGAACGAGGCGCGGTGGTGCGGGCAATGCAGGCGGCCGTCGCTCAGATGGCCGCGGGACAGGTCCGCCTGCTCGTGCGGGCAGGCGCGTTCGCAGGCGACGATCGTATCGCCGTCCTGGATGACGAGGATGCCGCGGCCGGCCACGCTGGCGCAAACTATCCGCTGGGCCGCCAGCCGCTCGCGCGAGCACACGGCAATCCAGCGGCCGCAGCTATCCGCCGAGATAGGCGCGTCGCACATGTTCGTTGGCAATCAGCTCGGCGCCGCCGCCCGACAGCACCACGCGGCCGGATTCCAGCAGATAGGCGTGGTCGCACATTTCCAGTGCTGCAAAGGCATTCTGTTCGACCAGCAGCACGGTAGTGCCGCTGTCGCGAATGGCGCGGATGATCGCGAAGGTGCGCTCGACGATGTTGGGCGCGAGACCGAGCGACGGTTCGTCGAACATCACCAGACGCGGGCGGGACATCAAGGCGCGCCCGAGCGCCAGCATCTGCTGTTCGCCGCCGGAGAGCGTTCCGGCAGCCTGCTTGCGGCGCTCGGCAAGGCGCGGGAATTCGCCGTAGATGCGATCACGGTCCACGGCGACTTCGCTGGTGTCGGTGCGCAGATAGGCACCCATGTCGAGATTTTCAGCCACTGTCATATGCGGAAAGACGCGACGGCCTTCCGGACAATGCGCGATGCCTTTGGTGAGCACCCGCTGCGGACCAACGCCGGTGATGTCCTCGCCATCGAACATCATCTGTCCCGAGCGCGACGGCACAAGGCCGGAGATGGCACGCAGCGTCGTGCTCTTGCCGGCGCCGTTGGCGCCGATCAAGGCGACGAGTTGCCCGGCCTTGACCGATAGCGAGATGCCCTTGAGGGCGGTGACCTGGCCATAGGCGCAAACAATGTCGCGGATCTCAAGCATGGGCTGCGACTTCCTTCACCACGTCCTTGGCGCTCTGGCCGAGATAGGCCTCGATGACGGCCGGATTTGTCCGGATCTCTTCGGGCGGCCCTTCCGCGATGATGCGGCCGTAATTCAGCACGACGATGCGATCCGATACGCTCATCACCATCGGCATGTCGTGCTCGACGAGCAGAATGGTCACGCCGCTGTCGCGGATGCGGCGGATCAGTTGCACGAAGGTGTGGGTTTCCGAGGCGTTCATGCCGGACACCGGCTCGTCCATCAACAGCATCTTCGGCTGCGCCGCGAGTGCCAGTGCGACGCCGACCAGCCGCTGCTCGCCGTAGGACAGCGAGCCGGCGAGCTCGTGGGAACGCGCTTCGAGGCCGACGAGACGAACCAGTTCGGCAGCGCGCTCGCGCACCGCGAGTTCCGACGCGCGGGCGCCGGGCAGCCGCAGGATGGCTGCGAGCAGGCCGAGCTTGCTCTGGCGATGCAGGCCGATCAGCACGTTGTCGAACACGGTGTCGTTCGGAAACACGCTGGTGCGCTGGAACGTGCGGATCAGGCCGAGATCGGCGATCTCGTGGGGCTTGAGGCCACGCAGGTCGCGACCGCAATATTTCACCGCACCTTTTGTCGGCGCGAGAAAGCCGGTCATGACGTTGAAGGCGGTGGTCTTGCCGGCGCCGTTGGGGCCGATCAGGCTGACGATCTCGCCCTGGCCGACGTCGAAATTCATGTCGGAGATGGCGACGAGGCCGCCGAACTGCACGCCGACGTGCTCGATCCTGAGAACGGTCTCGGTCATCACGCATGCTCCTTGGCGGTGAGCTCGGTCACGACGACAGGCTTAGGCTTCACGGGCTGCCGGCCGAAGCCGAGCTTCGGTGCAAGGGCCGGCACGATGCCGCGTGGCAGCACGAACAGGATGGCGATCAGCACCAGGCCATATGTGATCCATTGGGCTTCCGGCGCCATGACGGGACGCAACAGCACCGGCAGCAGGCCGAAGATGACGCCGCCGACCACGGGGCCGGCCAGCGAGCCCTTGCCGCCCGAGACCACCATGATCACCATGGTGACCGTGGAGATGAAGGCGAACACTTCGGGATCGATGATGCGGATGTAATGCGCATACAGGCTGCCCGCGGCGCCGGCGATTGCCGCCGAGATGATTGCCGTCAGCGTCAGCGCCTTGGTGACGTCGATGCCGACGGACACCGCCAACGTTTCATTCTCCATCAGCCCGCGCATGGCGCGGCCGTAATGCGAATGAACGAGCCGTGAGATCAGGAAATAGGCGACGGCGGCGACGGCGAGTACCAGGTAGTAGTTCTGCAGTTTGGTCTTCAGCGTGAGATAGCCGAGATAAGGCAGGCCGATGGTGATCGAGGGGATATTGGTCAGCGCCAGCGGGCCTTGCGTCAGTTCGACCCAGTTCAGGGCGACCAGCCGCACCACTTCCGCGAACGAGATCGTGACGATCACGAAATAGGCGCCGCGGACGCGGAACGACAATTTACCGACCAGATAGCCGCACAGGCCGGAGATCACGACGGCCAGCGCGAAGCCGGCGATCGGCGGCCACGGCGTGTGGACGATGTGGAAGTCGCCGACGATCGGGACGTCGTAGCCGAGCGACGTCAGCGCGCTGACATAGGCGCCGATGCCGAAGAAGGCGATATGGCCGAGGCTGAGCTGTCCGGTGAAGCCGAGCAGCAGATTCATGCTCATGGCGCCGATGATGAAGATGCCCGTCGTGATCAGCGCATTGAGCAGGTAGGGATCCTTCAGCCACAGCGGCACCGAGGCGAAGAAGGCAAGCGTGACGAGAGAAAAGACCCGGGTCATCCGACGCGCTCCGCACGAGCAAACAGGCCGGTGGGCTTGAAGACCAGCACGGCGATGATGATGAGAAAGCCCATGGCGTCGCGATAGCCGGACGACACGTAGCCGGCGCCGAGCTCTTCAGCCAGCGCCAGAATGAAGCCGCCGATGACGGCGCCGGTGATGTTGCCGAGGCCGCCGAGAATGACGATGGCGAAGGCCTTCACCGCGGCGAGGTCGCCCATCTGCGGGAATACGACATAGACCGGGCCGAGAAGCGCGCCGGCGGCCGCTGCGAGGCTGGAGCCGATGGCGAAGGTCGAGGTGTAGATCCAGCTGACATTGACGCCCATCAGGGCTGCGGTGTCGTGATCCTGGAAGGTCGCGCGCATCGCCTTGCCGAGCTTGGTCAGGTTGATCAGCGAGTAGGCGATCACGATCAGCAGCGCGGCGGCGGACAGCACGAACAGGCGCAGCCAGGACACCGAGACAGGCCCGATCACCAGCGGCGCGTCGGGGAATGGATTGTCGATGGATTTGGCGACGCCACCCCATATCCACAGGGCGCCGGATTGCATCGCGATCCATGCGCCGATCATCACCAGCATGGTGGTGTCGATATCGGCGCCGCGCAGCGGGCGCAGCAGGGTGATCTCGATGGCGGCGCCGAGCAGCCAGCCGGCGAGGATAGCGACCGGCAGCGCCACGAAGAAATTCAGGCCAAGCTGATGCACGGTGATGAACATCATATAGGCGCCGAACGTGTACAGAATGCCGTGGGTGAAGTTCACCACGTTCATGATGCCGAAGATCAGCGTCAATCCGATACCCAGCAGCGCATAGGTGCCGCCGAGCACGAGCATGTTGACGAGGTGTTGCAGAAGCTGGTCCACGGTGTGTTCCTATTGTCAGTGGCGAGCTAACCTCTCCCCGCTTGCGGGGAGAGGTCGAC
>JAPLPC010000538.1 GCA_026400425.1 Hyphomicrobiales bacterium
GAACCGCCCGAGCTGCCCCCCGACGACCCGCCCGAGCCAGTCGACCATCGCCTCGTGCGGGGGCTCTCGGACGCTGATCCGCTCCACCCTCGGAGCCGGTGACGGGTGCAGGTGCTCCATCTCCATGGCCGCGCACTCGTACCCGCTGCCGCTCACCGCCTCGTACGTCACGTCGATGACCCGGCCCCTGAGGACGACGATCTGCGTGAGCTCGCCCATGCCCTCGCGCGGCGGCCCCGGCTCGTACGCGTCGTACTGCCCCGTCCCGTCGTGGTCGTCGTCCCTGGCCAACCATCGGCCCGGACCGGACGGCAGTCCCTCCGGTGCGCGGATCCAGTCCTCGAGCATGCGGTGTCCTCCCGTCGGGGCCACCGCCTGTGGGTGGCCGTGCACCCACCCCACCGCCTGCGGGAGGTGAGGGGGCACCCCCTTCGCCAGCTGGGGAAGGACCACGGACCGGCAGCCGGGCTGTGGAAGGCCACGGGACGATCTCGACGACCGACCCGACCCGACCGCTCCGACATGTGACGCCGGTCACCACCCAGTAGGGTCGCCGGGTGGACATCGCCCTGACGCTCATCGCGATCGCCTTGGCGATCCTGCTCATCATCCGCTTCAAGGTCGATCCGGTGATCTCACTGATCATCTCCTCGGTCTTCCTCGGCCTCTCTGCCGGGGTGGGTCTGCAGGACACGGTCAAGGAGATCACCGGCGGCTTCGGCGAGATCATGGGCGAGGTCGGTCTGCTCATCGGCTTCGGGGTGCTCATCGGCTCGCTGCTGCAGGCGACCGGCACCTTCCGCGCGCTCGTCGAGATCATCGCCCGACGGGTGGGCGGCAAGCTCCCCTATGCGATGACCGCGGCGCTCTCGACGATCTTCCCCTCCATCTACGTCGACGTGCAGGTCGTCCTCGCCTCGCCGATGGCCCGGCAGGCGGCGCCCGTCGTCGACCGCAAGCGGGGCCTGCCGTGGCTCGCCGGCGCGATCGGCGTCGGCATCTTCTCCGGCTACGTCTTCGTCGTCCCCGGCCTGGCCGCCGTCGCGGTGGCCGGCCTGCTCGAGGTGCCGCTCGGCCGCTACCTCGTCTTCGGTGTCCCGATCGGTCTGGCCACCGCGCTGCTGACCACCTTCATCTTCCGCGCCCTCCTGGCTGCCGGTCTGTGGGACGAGACGACCGACATCGACCCCGACGAGGAGGAGCACCCGGACAACGCCGGGCACCGCGCCTACCTCGCCCGCGCGGACCTGGAGTCCGGGGCCATGACGTCCGGCGCCATGACGTCCGAGACCACCGGCGCCGGTGCCGACGCCGACGCCGACCTGGACCACCCCGACGAGGTGCCGGAGCGCGCCCTTCGCCTGCCTCTGCTGCTCCGCCTGTCGCCGATCCTCGTGCCGCTCGTCCTCATCGCCTTCGGCGCCTTCATGGACCTCTTCGACAAGAGCAACGACGTCATCGCCTTCATCGGCGACGCCAACATCGCCCTCTTCGTCGGCCTGCTCATCGCCTTCGTCACCGGGCGCACGACGCTCGGCTCGGACGGGACCGAGGGGGCGCTGTCGACCGGCTTCCGCACCACCGGCGAGATCCTGCTCATCACCGGCATCGGCGGCTCGCTCGGCGCGGTCATCAAGGCCACCGGCCTCGGCGACACGCTCAAGGGTCTGTTCTCCGCGGACGCCGGGGCGCCCGTGCTGATCAGCGTGCTGCTCGCGTGGTTCATCGCCGCGCTGCTGCACTTCGCGATCGGCTCGGTGTCGGTCGGCGCCATCACAGCGGCCGGCATCATCGGCCCGGTCGTCGTGAACTATATCCGCGAGGCGCAGATCAATGCCGGCGTGCCGCGCGCGCAGGTCTATGACTTCACCATGTACATTCTCGCCGGCATGCTGGTGCTCGGCCTGATCTGCAACATGCTGGTGAAGCCTTTGGCGCCACACTGGTTCATGAAGCCGGAAGAGGTTGCCAAGCTGCAGGCCAAGGGCGCCGAGGCGGCCGCGGCGGGCGGCGGCTCCTATGGCATCGGCAAGGGCGGGTTCGATGCGCCGGCCGCGGCGTTCTGGCTGTTCGTCGGCGTGCCACTCGCCTGGGGCGTCTGGCTGACGCTGCAGAGCGCAGCCAGGATATTCCAGTAAGATCCAACAACACAGGGGCCGGCGGCGAAAGCTTCCGGCCCTTTTTCTTCCCGCATCAGACACTGCAATCCGGGACGTCTCGTCTTTATGCCGCGGCTATGAAGAGGCCAGACGGCCCGTCTCGCATTTCTATGGCGTTGTCCGCATCTTTGAAGTGTTCCTGTGGGTTTAGCCGGGATGCATCAAGAGGCGGACAACACGATGGTCATGTTTTTCAACCGCGATACACAGGCGCATGATTTTGCGGCCGACAGTGCTTATCGCTCGTATCTCATCAGCCGAAACCAGGCACCGATCGTTCATCATTCCGGTGACATGCAGTGGAAACGCGCCTGCGCGGCTTTGAGGCGCGTGCGCAACGACATCAAAAGCGCCCTCGCGTCCATCCATATGGCGCTCGTTGCCGACAAGATGCGCCGAGCTCGCCAGGAGCTTGCACGCGTCAACCTGTATCACGGGGCAAAGCCGTCGCCAGTCAATCGCGGGCGCACTCCATGATCATGCGTTTGACGTCGCTGCTGTTGCGGGTCTGGCGGATCGCGATCGGGCCCGCGGCGTATCACCCGGCAACGCATGATATGCGTGGCCCCGGCCCGAAATGTCGCGAGAAGCTGCAGAAAATGCGCCCGCTGGTTTAGCGGGCGTATTTCATTGCATCAACTTCGTATGATGCCATGTTCAGATCGCACGCGACATCGTCTCATCCGGCGCCGCCCAGATGGCAGCCATGGCCGTGCGCACGTCATGCTGCTCGCCATCGTCGAGCGGCAGGCGCGGCAACCGTACCGCACCATTTCCCAGGCCTCGCAGGCTGATCGCATATTTGACCACTGATGAGACCTGTTCCGGCAACAAAGCCGCGGCAAGCGGCATCAGCATGTCGGAAATCGTGGTCGCGTAGCGCGGACATCCTTGTCGCGTCGCGTAATACATGCCGCGGCAGAGCTGAGGCGCCACATTGGCCACCGCGGAGACGACACCGTCGCCGCCGGTCAGCAGATAGGGCAGCGCCGTCGCGTCATGGCCCGTGAGCAATCGGAAACATGGCGGCAGCAGCGGACGCAAGCGGGCAAGCCGCGTGGCATCGCCGGTGTCGTCACACAGACCGATCAGGCGCGGCAGGCCGGCCAGATCGACGACGTTGCCATCGCTCAGCGCTCGCGCGCATCGTGACGGCGCATCGTGCAGAATCAGCGGCAGCGTCGTCGCGCTCAGGATCGCGCGAAAATGCGCGGCGATGCCGTCGGCGGTCGGCTTGTTGTAGTAAGGTACGACCGAGATCGCGGCATCGGCGCCCGCGGCTTGGGCCGCGCGCGTCCATGCGATCGCCCGCGCCGTGTCGTTCGATCCCGCTCCGGCAATGATCCGCAGGCGGCCGCGGGCAATGCCGACCGCGGTGCGGATCAGCGTGATCCGCTCGTCTTCAGATAGCGTATCGCCTTCGCCGATCGGCGCGCCAACGACGATCGCGCTGGCACCGGCACAGACTTGCCGCTCGCACAACCGCGCGAAAGTGAGAATGTCGAGACTGCCATCGCTGCTGAAGGGCGTGGGCAGGTCGGCAACGATGCCGTGCAGCCAGTCGTGAACGTGAAGGCTCGCACGGGAGGCCAGGGTGAGAGAGGCCATGTGCGCGCTCAGGCGACGTTGCGTTGCGGAGCGGGCTGCATGGCGATGAAAGCCGGCGCGCTCATATTGAGCTCGACCACACCTTGAGTCTCGATGATCGTTTCGGGGTGCCGGCCATTCTCGAAAAGCGCGTAACGCACGGCGTCGATGCGTGATTTGAACAGGCCGCCAAACAGGCCGCTTTGTTCCTGGGCCACCCATTGGCCGCGGCTATTCTGACCGATCCGAACGAATGTAGATCGGGAAGAGGGAGGTTCGAACGTCATCACGACAAGGCTCCTGCGAACGACGCGCTCTATCGCGCATGGTGCAAGATGCTCAGCCTCGCATTCGAAAACGAGAGGGATGACGTGATCGCGATATAGGAAGTCCATAAGCAAGCAACGTACCGGGAACCATCGCGCGGAGTTGCGCTTGAAAAACGAAACTCAAACGTTGGAAGGGAGCAGCGATGGCTAAATACTCCAAGGCAGCGGGCAAGTCCGTCGAACGTGCGATGGAGAAGCGCAAGACAGGAACCCTCAAGAGCGGACGATCCGGCAAGAAAGTAAAGAGCAGGAAGCAGGCCGTCGCCATCGGCCTGTCGGAAGCCCGCGCCGCCGGAAAGAAGGCGCCGAAGAAATCGACCAAGAAAGCTTCAAAGAAGCCAACCAAGACGGCCAAAAAGGCGTCGAGCACCACGCGCAAAACCAAGGCCGCCAGCCGCAAAACGAAGAAGACGACCCGCAAGAAATCGGCGAGCACGTCGGCAAAAAAGACGTCAGCCAGAAAAACGTCGAAAACAAAAAAGACTTCGAAAGCGAAAAAGAGACGTTGATCTGCTAACTGCCATCACCCCGGTACACAGATCGGCGCGATGGCAGTTAATTCGGGCATTCGCCGCCACATCCAGATCAGTTCGCAATCACTTGGTCTGCAACGTCGCCTTCTGCAGGTGAGCCTTGCAGGCTTCGACGTCGCCCTTGGCCAAGGCCTCGCGAGCGGCCGTCAATTCGTCCGCAGCGGTTGTCTTCTGTTTGCCATCGGGCAGCTTGGCCGCCCCCTCTGCGACGAAGGCGATATTCTGCTCGTTGCAATCGCGCACCTGGAGTTGCTGCGCTTGCGCCGTCGAACCCAGCATGACGAGCGCCATCAGTCCTGATCTCAACATGACGACGCCCTGTTCAACTGGCTTTGCGATGGCGCGCCGGCGACCGGCTGGCCTTCTTCGCTGGACGCTTGCGCGTGGCGTGCGGTCGCTCCGATTTGGATTCGGATTTGGCGCGCTTGCTGGCCTTGCCGCTGCTGTTGCCCGAGTCCTTGCCGCCGGCGATGCTGGCCTTCAGCGCATCCATGAGGTTGATCACGTTGTCCGGCTTGTCTTCCTTCGCCGCGATCTTGATCGGTTTGCCGGCCGCCTTGCGCTTCACCAGCGCCTTCAATGCCGATTCGTACTCGTCCTTGAATTTGCCGGGATCGAAATGCGAGGCCTTGCTGTCCAGAATGTGGGTCGCAAGCTCGATCATGTCCTTCGAGATCTTCGGGCTCTTGATGTCGTCGAAATAGTCGTTCTCGTCGCGCACCTCGTAGGGATAGCGCAGCGTCGTGCCGAGCAGGCCCTTCCCAAGCGGTTCGATGGCGATGACATGCTCGCGATTTGTAAGGACGATCCGCGCCAGTGCGACGCGATCTTGATCTTTCATCGCGTCGCGGATGACAGCAAACGCGTCTGCACCGGCTTTGCCGTCGGGGGCGATGTAATAGGGGTGGTTGAGATAGCGGCGATCAATTTCATCACGGGGAACGAAATTGTCGATGTCGATGGTGTGATTGCTTTCGATCTGCACGGCTTCGAGTTCGTCTTTCTCGATCTCGACATATGCACCCTTGCTGATCTCGTAGCCGC
>JAPLPC010000006.1:0-1946 GCA_026400425.1 Hyphomicrobiales bacterium
ATCGCCGAGCGCCACGCCATTGTTGGCGTGCCAGCCCCGCAGCATCGCGCGCGAGACGTCGCTGGGGATGCCGCAAATCGCGGTACCGCGCCAGATCCAGCGCGGTGGCGGGTAGCGGATCCACGCCTTGCGATCGCTCTCATACATGTATTCGACCGGGACGCCGCCGATCCAGTTCGACAGATAGTGATATTGAGCCGCGGCGACGGCCGGTGGCAGATGCGACAGGCCGAGCTTGTCGAGCCCTGCGACAAAGCGCTCCTGCTGCTGCCGGCGAAAGACGCGAAACACGAACTCTGACGCATCGCCGGTGCCACGGCGGGTGACGAGGGTCAGGACCAGGCCGGTGAACACGGCGTGATAGAGATCGGCGACACTGCGCCAACGCTTCCACGTGGCTTCGTCATTGGCCCCACCCATCGCTTCGCTCCTCGTTTTGTCGGCTTTTTTATCGGCGGTTATGTCGTCGGTGGCGATCATAGCCACGGCGTGGTGCCGTTTCACACGAATTTCATCCGAACAGGTCGAACGCTTCTGCCAGGCGCGCATTGAGTTCCGTCACCACAAGGAAATGTCATGCGCCATCAATTGCTGCTCTCGACCTCCGTTCTCATCGTGGCATTGCCGCTGGCCGGGTGCGGCGACCAATCGACGATCGCCTCGGGTGAAGATTTCGGGCCGACGCCGAAGCTGGTGGCGCCGAACAAGAGCTTGATC
This sequence comes from Hyphomicrobiales bacterium, assembly GCA_026400425.1. GTDB lineage: Bacteria > Pseudomonadota > Alphaproteobacteria > Rhizobiales > Xanthobacteraceae > Tardiphaga. The sequence goes on from JAPLPC010000006.1 coordinate 718, forward strand.
CCGACCGTGAAGGTCTCCAAGGCGGTGGGGTGGCTCGACGGCGCCAAGCCGAAGGCGGCCGATGGATTTGTCGTGACGGCGTTCGCCACCGGGTTCGATCATCCGCGAACGGTCTACACGCTACCGAACGGTGACGTATTGGTGGCGGAGAGCAATGCGCCGCCGAAGCCCGATACCGGCTTCAGCATTCGCGGTTGGGTGATGAAAAAGGTGATGGGTTATGCAGGCGCGCGCGTGCCGTCCGCCAATCGCATCACGCTGCTGCGCGATGCAGATGGCGACGGCGTGGCGGAGATGAAGGCGCCGTTTATCGAGGGCCTGAATTCGCCGTTCGGCATGGTGCTGGTCGGCGATCGCTTCTATGTCGCCAATGCCGACGCCGTGGTGGCATATCCCTATAACGAGGGCGACACGCGGATCAATGCGGCGGCGACCAAGGTCGTCGATCTGCCGGCCGGCCTCAACCACCACTGGACCAAGGATCTCACGGCCAGCGCCGACGGCAGCAAACTCTATGCAACGGTGGGCTCCAACAGCAATGTCGGCGAGAACGGCATGGACATTGAGAAAAACCGCGCGGCCGTTCTTGAGATCGATCGCGTCAACGGCACGTCGCGCCTCTTCGCCTCCGGCTTGCGCAATCCAAATGGCCCGGCATGGAATCCGCAGACCGGCGCCTTGTGGGTGGTGGTCAACGAGCGCGACGAGATCGGCAGCGATCTGGTTCCGGATTACATGACCTCGGTGAAAGACGGCGGCTTCTATGGCTGGCCCTACAGCTATTACGGCCAGCATGTGGATGTGCGGGTCGAGCCGCAGAAGCCGGAACTGGTGGCGAAAGCGATCGCGCCGGATTATGCGCTCGGCGCACACACCGCGTCGCTCGGGCTCACCTTCAACACCGGCGATGCATTTCCGGCCAGCATGAAGAACGGCGCCTTCATCGGCCAGCACGGCTCCTGGAACCGCAAGCCGCAGAGCGGGTACAAAGTGATCTTCGTGCCGTTCACCGACGGCCGGCCATCGGGCAAACCGCAGGATATTCTGACCGGATTCCTGAACGAGAACGGCGAGGCGCAGGGCCGGCCTGTCGGTGTGCGTCTCGACAGCAAGGGCGCGTTGCTGGTGGCGGACGACGTCGGCAATGTGATCTGGCGCGTGACCGCGTCGGCTCCGAAGGCCGCATCATTGAATTGAGACGTCGTGATGGCCGGGCTCGTCCCGGCCAT
>JAPLPC010000006.1:1981-6449 GCA_026400425.1 Hyphomicrobiales bacterium
GTCACCGGCGCCGGGTTGAACAGCACCAGATCGTTCTGCAACCCCCATTTGTCGGCCCATACCTGCCTGCGGCCGCTGGCGACGTCGAGAATGAGCTGGAACAGCTCCCAGCCAGCTTGTTCGATGGTGATCTCGCCGCTGGCAATGCGACCGGCATCGAAGTCGATCAGATCCGGCCAACGCTTCGCGAGTTCCGTGCGCGTGGACACCTTGATCACCGGCGCGTGGGCAAGCCCGTAAGGTGTGCCGCGCCCGGTGGTGAAGATCTGCATCTGCATGCCGGCCGCGAGTTGCAATGTGCCGCAGATGAAGTCGCTAGCCGGAGTCGCGGCAAACAGCAGGCCTTTCATGGTTGCGCGCTCGCCGGGACCGATCACGCCATGAATGGCTGACGACCCCGACTTGACGATCGAGCCGAGCGACTTCTCGACGATATTGGCAAGGCCGCCCTTCTTGTTGCCCGGCGTCGTATTGGCACTGCGATCGGCGCCGCCGCGGGCGAGATACGAATCGTACCAGTCCATCTCGCGCACCAGCGCGCGACCGACATCCTCAGTCGCGGCCCGGCGAGTCAGCAATTCGATGGCGTCACGCACTTCGGTGACTTCGGAAAACATCACGGTGGCGCCGGCGCGCACCAAAAGATCGCTAGCGAAGCCGAGCGCGGGATTGGCCGTCACCCCGGAAAATGCATCGCTGCCGCCGCATTGCAGGCCGATCACGAGTTCGGAGGCAGGCACCGTCTCGCGCTTGCGTCGGTTCAGTATCGTGAGCCGCTGATCGGCCATGGCGACGATGGTATCCACCATGTCGCCGAAGCCGCGATTGCTTTCGTCCTGCAGGCGCATCATGCCGCCTGGATCATCGCTCAGGAGCAAACGCTCCGGCGCGAGTTTCTCGCAGCCAAGGCCGACCACCATTACCTCGCCTCCGAAATTCGGGTTGCGTGCGATGTTCTGCAGCGTGCGGATGGGGATATAGGCGTCGGGCGCGTTAATGGCGACGCCGCAGCCATAACCGTGCGTGATGGCGACGACGTCATCGACATTCGGATAACGCGGCAGCAACTCGGTCTTGATCTTCTTGATAGCGAATTCGAGCGTGCCGGCGACGCATTGCACCGAGGTGCTGATGGCCAAGATATTCTTGATGCCGACGGAGCCGTCGGTATTGCGAAAGCCTTCGAATGTGTAGCCGGTCAACGGCTCTTGCGCAGCAGGAACCGCCGTCGCGATATCGAGGCGATCGAGAGCCGGTGCATCCGGCATGTGAATGCGCGCTTCTTCCACCCAATCGCCGGCAGCGATCGTATCGATCGCGTAACCGATGATTTCGCCGTAGCGGATGATGGGCTGATCCTGCGGGATCTCGACGAGTGCAAGCTTATGTCCCTGCGGCACGAACTGGCGCAGCGTCACACCGTCCGGCAGATGGGTTCCAGCGGGCAGTCCGAAATCGTTTACCACGATGGCCACATTGTCACGGACATTCAGCTTGATGGTGCGTGGCGCGTAGCTGTCGGCTGCCGTGGTGATGGCCATTGCGTGTAGTCCTTGTCTCTGAAAGATCGGCATCGTTCGCGAACGCTACCTAAAGCTTAATACAGCGTTTCCAATTGATGGAAAGGTTCCGAAAAAAATGCGGTTCTCTCGCACATGTGAGCCGTAAAAAAACTTGAGGTTGAACGAATAAGGCGGCTGTGTGTCGTAACCGCGACGATCATGGAAATCTCGCCATTTTCCTTTGACGCTCTGTTGCATGGTTGTGACAGCATTCCGCCCACAATCATCTAGGTTCGCCTCAATCCAGTTTGGGATTGAGAGGATTTATCTAATGAAGAAGTTTCTGCTTTCGACCGCAGCCGTTGCCCTGGTCGCCATGGCTGCTCCCGCGTCTGCAGCCGATATGGCAGCGCGCCCGTACACCAAGGCACCGGCCTATGCGCCTGCCACGCCGATCTATAACTGGACCGGTTTCTGGCGGCGCGTTCCCGGGCGAAAACAACCTCGTCGGCGGCAGCAGCGACGGCACGTTCATGGGCGGTGGTCAGATCGGCTACGACATGCAGTTCTCGCCGAACTGGGTGTTCGGTATCGAAGCCAACTACAGCTTCAAGGACACCAACAGCAGCTTCGCAAACCGTGGCCTCGGCTCGGTGACCGGCCGTCTCGGCTACACCTGGGGTCCCGCCATGCTGTACGCCAAGGGCGGTTACGCCTGGGCTGACACGCGCTTCACCAACGGCTTCGCCGGTGACGGCGGCCGCGATGGTTACACCGTCGGTGGTGGCATGGAATACATGTTCACCCAGAACTGGTCGGGCAAGATCGAATACCAGTACTTTGACTTCGGTAACGTGACTGCATTCGCTCCGGGCGTTGCTCTGGTCGGTTTCAAGAACGACGAGCACACCGTCAAGGCTGGCCTGAACTACCGCTTCAACCTCGGCAATCTTGGCCAGGGCTTCGTTCAGTAAGCATGACGACCAGCGACGCCGGTTTCGACTGGCGTCGCATCTCCAGAAAACCTGGCCCGCATCCTCGATGCGGGCCTTTTTTGTTTTGCTTGTTTTGTCGGCGCGCATTGCCGCTTGTGATTGCCGCTGTTGCGGCGATGCAGCTACGCCTTGAAATGCTTCGACAGCTTCAGGTTCTGACCCTGATAATTCGAGCCGATGCGCTGGCCGTACAGTGAATCCGGGCGATCCAGCATGCGCTCATAGACGAGGCGGCCGACGATCTGGCCGTGTTCGAGGATGAACGGCACTTCGCGTGAGCGCACTTCCAGCACCGCGCGCGAGCCTTTGCCGCCGGCGCCGTCATGGCCGAAGCCGGGATCGAAAAAACCGGCATAATGCACGCGGAATTCGCCGACCAGCGGATCGAACGGCACCATTTCAGCAGCATAATCCGGCGGCACCTGCACGGCTTCCTTGGAGGCGAGAATATAGAACTCGCCGGGATCCAGAATCAGCGTGCGATCTGCGCGGGCGTGGATCGGCTCCCAGAAATCCTCCACCGCATAGCCGCCGCGGCGATCCACATCGACCACGCCGGTGTGCCGTTTGGCGCGGTAGCCGACGAAACCCGACGCATTGTCGCCGGACAGATCGACGGAGACGGCGAGGCCGCCATCGAGATCGGCGTCCTCGCAATCGACCAGCGGCTCCTGCGCGTGCAGGTCTTCTAGCGCTTCGTTGTCGAGCACGGCATCGCCGACGCGAAAGCGGACCTGCGACAGCCGCGAGCCCTCGCGCAGGAGCACCGGAAATGTCTTCGGGCTGATTTCCGCATAGAGCGGGCCGTGATAGCCGGCACCGATCACATCGAAACGACGGGTGCCGTCGGCGATCACGCGCGTGAACACGTCGAGACGGCCGGTGGAGCTCTTCGGATTGGCAGCCGCGAAGATATGCGGCGGCAGCGCCAGGCTTTCCAGCAGCGGCACGATGTAGACGCAGTTGGTTTCCAGCACGGCGCCGTCGGAGAGGTCGATCTCGTGCAGCTTCAATTCTTCGATGCGGTCCGCCACCCGGATATCGGGACCGTGCAAAAAGCTCGCACGAACACGGTAGGCGACGTTGCCGAGACGCAGATCGAGACTGGCCGGCTGGATCTGGCTTTCAACGAAGGGGTATTCGGGCAGGATCAGGCCGGCATCGGCCATCGCCGCAATCATGCGGTCTGGCAGAATTCCTGTCGCATCGGGGGCAAGTGTGAAGGCCACGGGCTAGTCCTCGCCTACCGACTGATCCAGCAAAATAAGCATTTTATCGGTTATCCGATGGGGTGCTTGACGGAAAGACCATGCAGGAGTAGGCGTAGGACTTATCCCGTGGTCATTTGAGCCGGCCGGCTTGCAGCCACGTTAAATAACTCGCTAAACAGGCCGGGGACAGTGTGATCCCGGCCCATGGATTTGTTTCCAGGCCGGTTTTTTTGTGTCCATCGCGAGATGGTCACGATGGAGTGCACATGTCCGAGACCAAAACCCCCGCGGCCAAGCCGCTGTCCCCGACCCGCAATTATCGCCCCGAAACCCGCCTCGTGCATTCCGGCACGCTGCGTTCGCAATATGGCGAGACATCGGAAGCGTTGTTCCTGACCCAGGGCTTCGTCTACGACACTGCCGAGCAATGCGAAGCACGCTTTACCGGCGCCGATCCCGGCTTCCTGTATTCGCGGTTCTCGAATCCAACGGTTGCGATGTTCGAACAGCGCATGGTCGAACTCGAAGGTGCCGAAGCCGCACGCGCCACGGCGACCGGCATGGCTGCCGTCACCACCGCAATCCTTGCACCGCTCAAGTCGGGCGATCATGTCGTTGCCGCGAAAGCGCTGTTTGGCTCATGCCGCTACGTCGTGGAGGATCTGCTGCCGCGTTACGGCATCGAGTCCACGCTGGTCGACGGTCACGATCTCGATCAATGGAAGAAGGCGGTGCGGCCGAATACCAAATCGTGCTTCCT
>JAPLPC010000006.1:6470-6919 GCA_026400425.1 Hyphomicrobiales bacterium
CACCCTGGATGTGGTGGACGTCGCTGCGGTCGCGGACATCGCTCACAGCGTCGGCGCGCGGCTGATCGTGGACAACGTATTCGCAACGCCGATCTGGCAGAGCCCGCTCGCGCTTGGCGCGGACGTCGTGGTTTACTCGGCGACCAAACATATCGACGGCCAGGGTCGCTGTCTGGGCGGGGTGATCCTGTCATCGGAAGCCTTCATCCAGGAACACATTCACACATTCCTGCGCTAGACCGGACCGTCGATGTCCCCGTTCAACGCATGGGTGCTGTTGAAGGGCCTCGAAACACTGAGCATCCGCGTCAAGGCACAGACCGAAAGCGCGGCAGCGATCGCGGTCACGCTCGCGACGCATCCGAAAATTTCGCGGCTGGTGTATCCCGGCCGTGCTGATCATCCGCAGGCAGCGATCGTCAAGAAACAGATGCGTGCCGGTTCGACGC
>JAPLPC010000445.1 GCA_026400425.1 Hyphomicrobiales bacterium
GATGAAGCGCATCTGCGCGGCCTCAGCGTGTTCGTCGATGTGGTGTATAATCACTTCGGCCCGGAAGGAACTCATCTCAACCCCTATGCGCCGAATTTCTTCGTGGACGCCGAGACACCCTGGGGCTCGGCGATCGACTATCGCCAGCCGCAGGTTCGCGCCTACGCGATCGATTGCGCGCTGATGTGGCTGCGCGATTATCGGGTTGACGGTCTTCGTCTCGATGCCGTCCACGCCATCGTCGAGCCCGGCGAAATTCCGATGCTGCACGAACTCAGCCGCGAGGTCGGCAAGCTCGCGGCCGAGACCGGACGCCAGATTCATCTGGTGCTGGAGAACGACGACAACCGCGCCACCCTGCTCGATCCGCCGACCAATCCGCCGCGTGGCCAGTACCGGGCGCAGTGGAACGACGACTATCATCACGCCTGGCATGTGCTGCTGCCGGGGGAGGACAAGGGCTATTACAGCGATTATGCGCCCAATCCGCTCGATCATGTGATGCAGGCGCTGGGGTCTGGGTTTGCCTATCAGGGCCATCCGTCGCCCCATCGCGGCGGCGAGAAACGCGGTGAGCCGAGCGGCATGCTGCCGCCGGTCGCCTTCGTGAATTTTCTGCAGAACCACGATCAGATCGGCAACCGCGCCGACGGCGATCGAAGCTGCGCTCGCCATCCCGCTGCTTGCGCCGATGGTGCCGATGCTGTTCCAGGGCGAAGAATGGGGATCGCAAGTGCCCTTCCCGTTCTTCTGCGATTTCCATGGCGACCTCGCCGATGCCGTGCGTGCCGGCCGCCGCAAGGAGTTCTCCAGCGCCTATGAAAAGTACGGCGACGACATTCCAGATCCGCTCGATCGCGCCACGTTCGAGAATGCGAAGGTCGACTGGGAGATGCGCGATGGCGCCGGCAAGCGACGCTGGGCCATGGTGCGCGACCTCCTGCGGATGCGGAAACAACACATCGCACCGCGCAATGTCGGCGCCCGCTTCGGCAGCGTCAAGAAGACGAATGGCCTCGTCATTGCCGACTGGACAATGGCCGATGAACGCAAACTGACCTTGCTCGCCAACCTATCCCACCAGACGGTGCCCGGCGCTGCAGCCTCTGGCACCCTGATCTGGGGCCGGCAAGCCGACGCGCTAGCACCTTGGGCGATCCAGTGGTGGATTGGAGATCAATAAATGCCACCGGCCATCCCGATCGCGACCTATCGCCTCCAGCTCACCAAAGACTTCGACTTCGACGCCGCCGCCCTGATCGCTCCCTATCTGAAATCCCTTGGGATCAGCCACGTCTATGCTTCGCCTTTCACCAAGGCGCGCGCCGGGTCGACGCATGGCTATGACATCGTCGATCACACCAAGCTCAACCCCGAATTGGGCGGGGATGACGGATTCGAGCGCATGAGCGCCGCGCTCAAGGCCAATGATCTCGGCCTGATCCTCGACTTCGTGCCCAACCATGTGGGCGTGCATTTTGCTGATAATCCGTGGTGGCTCGACGTGCTCGAATGGGGCCAGGCGTCGCCGCATGCGGTGTCGTTCGATATCGACTGGGAGCTGCTGCCGTACCGCGCCCGCGGCGGATTGCTGCTGCCCATCATCGGCTCCAGCTATGGCCAGGCGCTCGAGAACGGAGACATCGAGCTGCGATACGACGCAGCCGACGGGAGCTTCTCCGCCTGGTATTTCGAACACCGGCTGCCGATCGCGCCGGAACGCTATAGCGAGATGCTGCGCTCGATCGTCAAGGAAGCCGACGCGGGTGACACCCCGGCCGGTCGCGCGATCCTGACGCTGGCCGGCAAGCACAAAGGCCTCCGCCATCCCAACCGCACGGAGGCGCCGGCCTTCAAGGGCGAACTCGCCGCCATCGACGGCGCCGCCGATATCATCATGCGCGGGCTCGACGCCTATCGCGCCGGCCCGGACCGTCCGGCGCAGACCCAGACGCTGCATCTGCTGCTGGAACGTCAGCACTACAAGCTCGGTCAATGGCGCCTCGCGTCCAGCGAGATCAACTACCGCCGCTTCTTCGACGTCAACACGCTGGCAGGGTTGCGCGTCGAAGACGCCGGCACCTTCGAGGCGATCCACGTCCAGGTGAAGCGCCTGATCGCCCAGGGTAAGCTGCAGGGTCTGCGGTTGGACCATATCGATGGCTTGCGCGACCCCTCGCAATATTTCCAGCGCCTGCGCCGCCTGATCCGCGAGGCGCAAGGCAAACAGGACAAGGACAAGCCGTTCTATGTGGTGGTCGAGAAGATTCTCGGCGAGCACGAGAAGCTAGTCCCGTTCGCTGGCGTGCATGGCACGACCGGTTCCGAGTGGCTCAATGCCATCACGCAGGTCCTGGTGGACGAGAAGGGTCTGGAGCCGCTCGGCGAAACCTGGCGCCAGATCAGCAATACCTCGCCGAATTTCGAGCCGCTGCTGATCGAAGCGAAGCGCCGTGTGCTGGAAACGCTGCTGCTGAGCGAGTTCACCGTGCTGTCGCGCCTGCTGGCACGTATCGCCAATGGCCATTACTCGACGCGCGACTTCTCCGCCGACACGCTGCGCCAGGCCTTTGAGCTCTATGTGCTGCATTTCCCGGTCTATCGCACCTATCTGACCGCCAACGGCCCCACGGCGCACGACCGCGAACTGATTGCTCAGACCATCGAAAAGGCGCGCGCCGATTGGTTCGGCACCGACGAAGGTCTGTTCGACTTCCTGCGCGACGCGCTGACGCTGGATCTTCTGAAGCCTGGGCGTCCCGCGCATGGCAAGCCGCGGGTACGGCGCTTCGCCTTCAAAGTGCAGCAGTTCACCGGACCTGCGATGGCGAAGTCGCTCGAGGACACTGCCTTTTATCGCTATCACAAGCTGCTCGCGCTCAACGAGGTCGGCGGCGAGCCGGCAGCCGAAGCGATGTCGGTGGCGCGGTTCCACGAGCTGATGGCCCAGCGCGCCAGCGAATTTCCGCATGGCATGACTTCGACCGCGACCCACGACACCAAGCGCGGCGAAGACGCGCGCACGCGCCTGCTCGCATTGGCGGAATTGCCGAGCGAATGGGCGATGGCGGTCAGCCGCTGGAAGCTGCTCAACGCGCCGCATGTGATTACGGCGGGTGAGATGCGATCGCCCTCGGCACCCTTCGAATACATGCTTTATCAGGCGCTGGTGGGCGCATGGGAACTGAATGCGCGCGACCACAGCTTCGTCAAGCGCATGCAGGCCTATGCCCTCAAAGCGGCCCGCGAAGGCAAGCAGGAGACGAGCTGGCTCAATCCCAATGAAGCCTATGAAAACGGGCTCACGGAGTTCATCGCGCGCATCCTCGATCCCGCCCGGTCCAAGGAGTTCATCGACCAGATCGATGCCTTTGCACGGCGTATGGCACTGATCGGCGCGCTGAATTCACTGAGTCAAATCACGCTGAAAGCGACCATCCCCGGCATGCCCGATTTCTACCAGGGCACCGAATATTTCGACACGTCGTTGGTCGATCCCGACAATCGGCGGCCTGTGGATTTCGCCGAACGCGTCGCGGTGCTGGAGAGCATCGAACAGCCCGACTGGACGGCGCTGACGGACCACTGGACCAGCGGTCAGCTCAAGTTCGCTTGGACGCGTGCATTGCTGAAAATGCGTAGTGAGCTCGCGGATGTGTTTACGCATGGCGGATACGAGCCGCTGAACGTGACGGGTCCCCATGCCGATCATGTCATTGCGTTCGCGCGCCACCATCAGAACGATGCCGTCATTGTCATCGTCGGCCGCAAGCTTACCGGCTTCACCGATGGCGGGCGGGTCTGGTTCGACGGATCGAAGCTCGACGCAACCGTGGATGCGCCCGGCTATGAACAGAGCGAGATTCGCGTTGCCGATCACGTGTCGGGCTTGCCCGTTGCACTGATCAGAACGACGGTCACGGCGAAGAAAGTGCGGTCGACACGGCTGCAGTGACCAATGCTACACACATCAGCTCCAGTCCTGGACGAGCGATCTAGGACAGGACCGCATCGATGAACGTGCTCTTACCCTGACGTCACTTCTTTTCCAGCAGCAATGCACCGCGCGACCTGATGGTGGCTTGCGCGACTTGGGCAAAGCGCTGCAACAGCCATGGCAGCGTCACTTCGACATCGATGCGATCGTCGCGCACATCGACACGCCCGGACGCCTGCTGGCCCATGGCGCGGACACGCAGATCGAGCCGGTCGTCGATCCAGCGTTCGTCTTCGACCTTGATCATGGGGACGCTGGTGGCTGCTCGTGCCAAGCCACTTTTGAGACGCCGTACCGCCTCTTCGCGGCCGAGCGAATGGGGAATGGAGACGGTGAGCGGCGTTGACATGATGACATCCTCGGCTTGAGATCGGTGAACAACGCCGGGGATGCGAGATGGCTCCGGCGCGGCATGGCAACAAGCTGGTTTCATACAGGGAACCTTGTCGGCTTCTGCGCGTATTTATCGCAGCTAGCAACGGGCTACTACAAGGCTGAGGAGTTCAATATGTCTATCGGTACAATCATTCTGATCATTCTGGTCATCGCGCTGTTGGGCGGCTTCAGCGGCATCGGCGGCGGCGATCGCATCAAGTACTTCTTGAGGAAAGGTGTCCATTGTGCAAAAATATAAGCCGAGCAGCGTTCAATTTCGACCGGCTCAGTTTTTGCTGCAATCGCGGGCGGCGATTGCCGCGGCCGCGGCCGCGAACACGTCATCGAGCGGGACGGCCGGGGCGGCCGCGGGTGCGGCCGAGTCGGCGACGCCTGGTTGCGAGGCGTCTCTTTACATCTTTCTGATCGCATCCTTGATCGAACCCGCGGCATTTTCATAATCCGCCCATGCGGTCGATTTCTTGAGCAATCCCGGCACCGATCGCACCGTAAATCGCGTGGGATCGAGACCACCGCGCAACTGCGCCCAAGTCAACGGCATCGACACTGTTGCACCCGGTCGCGCCCGTGGCGATCCAACCGCCACCGCCGTGGCCATGCGGTCGTTGCGAAGATAGTCGAGGAAGATCTTGCCCGTCCGTTTCGCCTTTGACATGTTGATGAGATAACTCTCCGGCGCGTCCGATGTCATTTGCTGGCAGATCGCCTGAGCAAATGTCTTTGCGGTCGGCCAATCGACGCGATCGCGCGCGCCGTAGGCAAGCGGCGTCACCACATGCAGCCCCTTGCCTCCGGTGGTTTTGCAGAAACTTTCCAGCCCCAGGTGTGACAGGCGCTCACGCATCTCGCGCGCGGCCGTGATGACGGCAGAGAACGCCACTTCGGGCGAAGGATCGAGGTCGAACACCAGACGGCCGGGCACGTCGGGCTCATCGGG
>JAPLPC010000433.1 GCA_026400425.1 Hyphomicrobiales bacterium
CATTGCCGATGGCCGCGGATGATTCGCGCAGCCGGTCGACGATCTGGCCCGCTTCGGCAGCTGCTGCGGCGGCATCGTCGGCGAGGCGGCTGGCGTCGCGCACCTGTGCGCCGATGCCGTCGGCCGAGTGGGTGAATTTTCCGGCGGCCTCGGAGAACGTCTCGGCGGTGGTGCGGGCCGAACTGGTCCGGCCGGTCAGTGCATCGGTGCGCGAGCGGATGGCGCCGAGCGTGTCGGCAGTGCATTGGGCGCCGGAGGCAACCCGGTCGGTGGCCCGCTCGAGCTGGCGCATCATTGCCTGCAATTCGAGTTCGAGCAGGCCGAGAATATCCTTCGCGGGATCGACGGCGACGGGCGGAGTTTGCGCTGCAATCTCGGCATTTGCGCCCGGTGCAACCAATGCATCGACAACCGCCTGTCGACGACGGAACAGAGCAAATGCCATGACGTTCCTCATCAGTTCTAGTTGCACGACGCTAGAACACGCGTGTTAAGGTTTGATTAACGATAAGCATGGTCACCGGTGCGGGGGGCGGCCGCCGGCAGGACATTTTGATTTTGCAAGAGCCCCGGAATATAACGCCGCGCCGCCGCCCCCTGTAAGCACGCACGAATCCGAGAGAGACCGCATGGCCGGACATTCCCAGTTCAAGAACATCATGCACCGCAAGGGCCGTCAGGATGCCCAGAAGTCCAAGTTGTTCTCAAAGTTGGCGCGCGAAATCACCGTGGCGGCCAAGCTGGGAACACCGGATCCGGCGATGAATGCACGGCTGCGCTCGGCGGTGATCGCGGCGCGTCAGGAGAACATGCCGCGCGACAATATCGAGCGCGCCATCAAGAAGGCGATCGGCAGCGAGGGCGAGAACTATGACGAGATGCGCTACGAGGGCTACGGCCCCGGCGGCGTCGCGGTGATCGTTCAGGCGCTGACCGACAATCGCAACCGTGCGGCGTCCGACATTCGCTCCTACTTCACCAAGTCCGGCGGCAATATGGGGGAAACCGGCTCGGTGTCCTTCATGTTCGACCATGTCGGCCTGATCGAATACGACGCCGACAAGGCTTCGGCGGACGACATGCTGGAAGCTGCCATCGAGGCCGGCGCCGATGACGTGGTGTCCGGTGAGAGCGGCCACGAGATCTACGCGTCGACGGACGGCTTCCACGAGGTCGCCAAGGCGCTGGAAGCGAAATACGGTGAAGCCCGCAAGGCGGCACTGATCTGGAAGCCGCAAAACACCATCACGGTGGATGACGAGACCGGCGAAAAGCTGCTCAAGCTGGTCGATCTCCTCAACGATCACGACGACGTCCAGCACGTCTATGCCAACTTCGAAATCTCCGAAGCCCTGATGGCCAAGCTCGGCGGCTGACCTCGGCCCGTCATACCCTCCGTCATTCCGGGGCGCTCGCTCCAGCGGGCGAACCCGGAAACTCGAAATGTTCATCACATCCCTCCGCCCGGGAGGACGCAGGTGCTGAACACGTGAAGATTCCGGGCTCCGTCCTGCCGCCTCCGGCGCCGGACCGTCCCCGGAATGACGGATTGGCGCGCGCATAGAAAGTTCCACATTTGTTCTTGACAATATTCCTTATCCGGATCATTCTCCGCCCTGTCCCGCCTCACTGGGAGGGGTGGTTCGCGATCGTCACGATCTGCGAGGTGGGATGCGGTGACGCTCAAGGCGTCAGGTGGAGAAGGGCGTAACAGGGCGGTGCCGAGAGGCGCTGTGAGTTGCGATCCGGAAACGCTGACGACGACGTTGCGAGC
>JAPLPC010000096.1 GCA_026400425.1 Hyphomicrobiales bacterium
CCTGACCGCGCATACCCATGACGCGATGCCCGGCCTGATCAAGGTCGGCAATACTGTGCTGGTGGCGACCGGCTCGCACGGCAAGTTCGTGTCGCGCCTCGATATCGAGGTGAAGGACAAGAAGGTCTCGGATATCAGCTTCAAGCTGATGCCGGTGTTCGCCGATGCCATCAAGCCCGATGCGGCGATGACTGCACTGGTGGAGAAGGTGCGGGCGCCGTTCGCCAAGGATCTGGCGCGCGAGATCGGCAAGACGGATTCGCTTCTGTATCGCCGCGGCAATTTCAACGGCACCTTCGACGATTTGATCTGCAACGCCATGATGTCGGAGCGCGATGCGGAAATCGTGCTGTCGCCGGGCTTCCGCTGGGGAGGCACCCTGATCCCGGGCGACGCGATCACTTGGGAGCAGATCACCAACGCCACCGCGATCACCTATCCCAACTGCTATCGCAACCAGATGACCGGCACCCAGATCAAGGAAGTGCTCGAAGACGTTGCCGACAACATCTTCCATCCCGATCCGTATTTCCAGGGCGGCGGCGACATGGTGCGCATGGGCGGCATGGGCTACGCGATCGATGTTTCCAAGCCGATGGGATCGCGCATTTCAGGCATGACCCATTTGAAGTCCGGCAGGCCCATCGAGGCTGCAAAAACCTACACGGTTTCAGGATGGGCCAGCGTCAACGAGAACACGCAGGGACCGCCGATCTGGGATGTGGTCGCGGCGCATGTCGCGAAGGTCTCGACCGTCAAGATCGAACCCAACACCGCCGTCAAAGTGACCGGTGCCTGATCGCAGGCCGTCATATTGCAGAGACAGGAAAGCTTGTCGCATGACCGATCGAACTTCAACGGAGACGCTCAATCGTCGCCGCTTTCTCGGCGCAGCCGGGCTGGCCGGCGCCGGTGCGGCATTGTCGGCAATTCCTGCACTGGCAGAAACCGCGAAGCCCGAACCGCTGATTACCGAGGTGCAGGACTGGCAGCGCTATCTCGGCGATGGCGTCGACAAGCATCCCTATGGTGTTCCCTCCAAGTTCGAAAAGAACGTCATCCGCCGCGATGTACCGTGGCTGACGGCGTCGGCGGAGTCGTCGGTCAACTTCACGCCGCTGCACGAACTCGACGGCATCATCACGCCGTCCGGTCTGTGTTTCGAGCGTCATCACGGCGGCGTCGCCGAGATCAATCCCGCCGATCATCGGCTGATGGTCAACGGGTTGGTAGACAAGCCGCTGGTGTTCACCATGGACGACATCAAGCGGATGCCGCGCATCAATAAGGTGTATTTCCTCGAATGCGCCGCCAATTCCGGCATGGAATGGCGCGGCAGCCAGCTCAACGGCTGCCAGTTCACCCACGGCATGATTCATAACGTGATGTATACCGGCGTGCCGCTGAAAGTGTTGCTGGATGAAGCCGGGCTGAAGCCGAGTGCCAAGTGGCTGATGCTGGAAGGCGCCGACTCCGCCGGCATGAACCGGTCGTTGCCGATCGAGAAGGCGCTGAGCGACGTCATGATCGCATTCGCCATGAACGGCGAAGCGTTACGGCCGGAGCAGGGCTATCCGCTGCGTGCGGTCATTCCCGGCTGGGAAGGCAATCTGTGGGTCAAGTGGCTGCGCCGCATCGAAGCTGGCGATCAGCCCTGGCAGACCCGCGAGGAGACCTCGAAATACACGGACCTTTTGGCCGACGGAAAATCCCGCAAACATACATTCGTGATGGATGCGAAGTCGGTGGTGACCAATCCGTCGCCGCAGGCGCCGCTGAAGCACAAGGGCCGCAATGTCTTGAGCGGGCTGGCCTGGTCCGGCCGCGGCACGGTCAAGCGCGTCGATGTGTCGATGGATGGCGGGCGCAACTGGCAGACTGCGCGGATCGATGGCCCGACCTTCGACAAATCCGTGGTGCGCTTCTATGTGGATTTCGACTGGACCGGGCAGGAACTGATGATCCAGTCCCGCGCCATCGACTCCACCGGCTATGTGCAGCCCTCGAAGGACGAGTTGCGCAAGGTGCGCGGCGTCAATTCGATCTACCACAACAACGGCATTCAGACCTGGCTGGTGCGTTCGGGCGGGGAGACTGAAAATGTCGAAATCGGCTAATGTGCTGGCGCTGCTGTTTGCCGCATTCTTGCTCGGCGGCATGAGTGCGCCGAGCTCGGCGCAGCAAGTTGCGAACCTCGAGGTTGCGAAGCCTGCCACCAAACTCGGGCTCGGACGCGCGGCCACTGCGGATGAGATAGCGGCGTGGGATACCGACGTGCGGCCGGATGGAAAGGGCCTGCCGGTCGGCAAGGGAACCGTGAAGCAGGGCGACGACCTGTTTCAGGAAAAATGTGCGTCGTGCCATGGCGAGTTCGGGCAGGGCGTCGGCCGCTGGCCTGTGCTCGCGGGCGGCGCCGGGACTCTGAAGGCGGATCGGCCGGACAAGACGGTCGGCTCGTTCTGGCCGGATCTCTCCACCGTGTTCGACTACATCAAGCGCGCGATGCCTTACGGCAACGCGCAGTCGCTGACCAATGACGAGGTCTATGCGCTGACGGCCTATATCCTCAGCATGAATGACGTGGTCAAGGACGACAACTTCGAACTCAACGAGAAGAACTTCACGACCATCAAGATGCCGAACGCCGCGGCGTTTTTCGAGGACGATCGCGAGACGTCCGAGAAGCAGTTCTGGATCAGCAATCCCTGCATGAAGGATTGCCGCCCTGCGCCGAAGGGCACGGTACGTGCGATGGCCATCGACGTCACGCCGGACGGAAAGTCCGGTCCCAAGGTCGAGTAGCGCGCAGCGGCGACATGCGTTGCGCGCCACCGCCGTAAGGGCCTCTAAGCCGGATTCGGTCCATGCGCAGAATGCGCTTCAGGTGAGCGAATAGCATCTCGATCAGGGATGCCGACGGCTATTACTGGATCACTGGCCGCGTCGATGACGTCATCAACGTCCGGCCACCGCATGGGCACCGCGGAAGAGGCTGGTCGCGCATGAGATTCGCGTTTTGAGCGGATTTCGTTTGGCTTCACAAAGCTGATCATGGTTCGGCGCCGATCTGTCGGGCTATCGACCGAGCGGCTTGCTGTCGAACAATCGTGCAAGGCACGCCCTCGCTTTTGAAATCGTCGGCCTGGCGATTTTCGTGCCCGGCTCGGCGTTCATTCTCGGTCATCCGATCGCGAATATGGGCGTGATCGGCATCGTGTCGGCGACCGTGGCGACGATCTGGAATTTCGTATTCAACTGGCTGTTCGATCACGGTATGCGACGGTTCGCTGGCACTGTGCATAAGACGATGGGCATCCGCCTCATTCACACCGGACTGTTCGAGGCAGGCCTGATCATCGTCCTCATTCCGTTCATCGCCTGGTATCTCCAGATCGGCTTTGTCGATGCGCTGGTTCTCGATGTGGGTATCGTGATTTTCTATCTGGTGTTCGGTTTCCTGTTCAATCTCGCTTATGACCGAGCATTCCCGCCGTCGCGGTTGTCGACGGGGCGCGCATCAACGCCGGCCGGGCAAGAGGCCTGAACCCTGCAGGCATGCGGCTGAAAGATGCCGGCACGCGGCATGGCGGACAAGCGAAGGCTCACGAGGATTTTCATAGCGCTCGAAAGGAACGGCGCCGTAGATTCCGGCCAATTAGCAAATATGTCAGACCACGAAAAACGGCCCGCCACTGTGAGAGCGCTCGCCGAGAAGACGCCCTTAAACGATAGCCCGGCACAACTCTTCGCTAAACAAGCCGTAGGTCGGCGGCAGGTCGCGGTTGGCTCGCCTTGTCGAGGGGCGCAATTGATCCACGGATACCCTATGCATGCTACCGTGACGCCTTCGGCCATCGCCGACCAGCCAGGAGTTTGCAATGCCCGAAGACCACAGCATACCAGACATCAAGCGGGAGGTATCCACGGTCTATTTCGATGGCGCTTGCTCGTTGTGCCAAGCCGAGATCGGCTATTATCGGCGCTGCGATGAGGCCGGTGCCATTCGTTTTGTCGATGTTTCAAAGACTGATGCTGCACTCCCGGACGGCCTTACGCAGAAAGACGCGATGGCCCGGTTTCACGTAAGCGCGGCGGATGGGCGTATGCTGTCGGGCGCAGCCGCCTTTGCAGAGGTCTGGGCGCGCCTGCCGAAGTGGCGCTGGGCGGCGCGCGTCGCAGCGTTTCCGGGCGTGCTACCGGTATTGGAACGGGGTTACCGGGCGTTCTTGCCGGTGCGGCCGTATCTGTCTCGGCTCGCGGGGCGAATTCTGCGACGCTCGCATTGAGCTGGGGTCAGGCTAACGCACCGAACACCAGTGTCGCTACGACTACACAACTCAGCGGAATGCGAAGCCGTGGGTACCAAAGCGGCGCTTCTCCCAGCCGGGTCGCCCGCAGATCGGCGAACAGCATGGCAACGACGGCAAAAGCCAGGAGCAGCAGCCCGGCCGGGCCCGCAATCAGCAAAGCCACCCATGCCGCCAGCGAAGGCGTTACGCTGAGAATAAGCCTTGCCGCAAGATTTGCCGGGGTCGCCTCGCGCAAGGGTGCGATCGCCAATCCCCAATGGATGCCACCCAGGAACGACAAGATCGACGCGCCATACGTAAGGAGCGCGCGAGCGACCAGTGGTCTCGTCGCTTCATCCAGAAAAGGCATCGCGCCTGCGAGAGCAATGAACGGAACAGCACCGAGCCCACCCAGCCATGCGGCACTGGAGGGGACTGCGGTCGTCGGGTATACGGGCAAAGGGGCCTCCTTTAGTGCTCGAACAGGGGCAATCGCACGCTGCTTCTTGAATTTTCGATTTTATCGGCCGAACGACAAGATCAAGGTAGTTGGTTTTTCGTCAGACGTCGTCGGCACATTTTCAAGCGAGATCGTCGATGAAGCAGTCGAACGCATCTCTCCCATTTGAGGCTCATCATTCGCTTGGCGCAGCGAAGACGGGGAGCTTCAGATAAAATGGCTGCTTATCGGCGCAAAGCTGCCCGTGCCATACGTAGGCTGATGTGTTGCAATCGAAGCGTCGGCTTGAGGCGCGCATGCTCGGTTGCCAGGCGCGCCCAGACTTGACGAGGTCTTGATACTTGGTCAGATGCGCGAGGAGCCAGAGCAGACAAAGGCGCGGGCCGCTCAATTTTCCGAAAGAAGCCGAAGGATCGCGATCGGTACGGGCTCGACCGGAGCGGAGGCCCAAACGCTCGGGCAAATAGGTCTCAGTCCGATTGCTTTTTGGAAGCACTTCCCGGGAACTACGACATGAAAGCGGCTCGATCGACCAACATGCCGCAATTCGCTTCGCGACTCACTGAAATCATTGGTGGGCCCGCCAGGACTCGAACCTGGAACCAGACCGTTATGAGCGGTCGGCTCTAACCATTGAGCTACAGGCCCGGCGTCCGGCGGGATGGCGCCGGGGCGAGGGTGGGCATTGCATATACCGGGGCGGGCGGCGGAGCAATGCCGGCAGCGGCGCTGCGGGAACTTTCGCCTGCGGGTCACGTTGCCAGCCGCCAATCAACGTCATGTTTCTCGGGGGCCTCGCATGCTGAAATGGGCTATTATCTGTCTCGTGGTTTCGCTGCTCGCCGGCGGCCTCGGTCTGACCAACATCTCGTCCTTTGCCAAGAAAATGGCGATGATCTTCTTCGGGCTGTTCTTTCTCGGATTCCTGGCCTTGCTGGCATTTGCCTATCTGGCGGTGGGCGCGATCGCCAGCCCCGATCTGCTGCCC
>JAPLPC010000408.1 GCA_026400425.1 Hyphomicrobiales bacterium
CCGCATTCCGATCCGTCTCGAAAATGCTCGTCATTCAAACTGTTTCGGTCGGTCACGCGCCGTGCCGCACCGTCATGCAATGCGAACACGATAGCGGGGTGCGTGTCAGACGCAATCGGACCATAGGCTGAATAAGGCAAAGAGGCCGATGTGATCGGCCCCGTTGCGCGCCCGTGCAGTCCAGTTGGAAATCACGTCGGATGTGGTTTCCCGCTACCGCGTCGCGTCACGCCTTTGCCGCGCGTTCTTCCCAGATCATGGCGAGATGCACGATGGTTTCCGCGGCCTTCTCCATGTCCTGCACGCTGACCCATTCGGTACGGCCGTGGAAGGCATGTTCGCCGGCGAAGATGTTCGGGCAGGGCAGCCCCATGAATGACAGGCGCGACCCGTCGGTGCCGCCGCGGATGCTGCCGCGCACCGGCGTCAGGCCGGCCCGGCGAATCGCCTCCTCGGCATAGTCGACGATGTGCGGATGGCGATCGATCACCTGCTTCATGTTGCGATACTGCGGCTTGATCTCGAGCTTTGCCGTCGAGTGCGGGTAGGCGGACATCACGTCATCGATGATGGACTGCAGCAGGGCTTCCTTCTCAGCCAGACCGGCATCGGTGAAGTCGCGAACGATGAGGCTGAGCTTCGCCGTCTCGAGTGCACCGGTGATGCCGATCGGATGCAGGAAGCCGTCCTTGCCGGGTGTGCTTCGGCAGCCGCTCGACGATCCCTGCGGCGATCTTGATGGCATGCTCCATCTTGCCCTTGGCAAAGCCGGGATGCGCGCTGACGCCTTCGATGACGATCACCGCGCCATCGGCGGAAAAGGTCTCATCCTCGATATGGCCCGCCGTCTCGCCGTCCATGGTGTAGGCGAAGTCGGCGCCGAGCTTTGTGAGATCGACCTTGTCGACGCCGCGGCCGATCTCCTCGTCGGGCGTGAACAGGATCTTGATGGTGCCGTGCTTGATCTGCGGATTGGCGATCAGGAAACGCGCGGCATCCATGATCTCGGCCAGGCCGGCCTTGTTGTCGGCGCCGAGCAGCGTGGTGCCGTCTGACGTGACGATATCATGGCCGATTTGGTCGCGGAGCGCCGGATTGTCGGTGACGCGGATGACCTGCGTGGGGTCCGCGGGCAGCACGATATCGCCGCCCGCATAGTTGCGCACGATCTGCGGCTTCACATCGGCACCGCTGCAGTCCGGCGAGGTGTCCATGTGCGAGCAGAAGCAGATGACGGGTACCGATTTGTCCGATGTCGCAGGGATCGTCGCATAGACGTAGCCATGCGCATCGAGATGGGCATCGGCGAGTCCGAGGTCGCGCAGCTCGCGCGCGAGCAGGGCGCCGAGGTCTTTCTGCTTGGCGGTGGAGGGGCAGGTCGATGACGCCGGATCGGACTGGGTGTCGATCACCACATAGCGCAGGAAGCGCTCCAGCACGTCGTGCGCGAATGAGTCTCGGGTGATTGGGCTGGCCGACGTCGCTGTCATGAATCACTCGCCTGAACGGGACACTCGATCATCGGCAACGCAGCAAGCTGCGGCGTGGCGCTCCGGGCCTCGTCTCGAGAGCCTTGTCCCGAAAGACATAACCCAAAGACAGGGCCCGAAGCGCGATGATATCAGATGCAGTCTCAGACCGCGTCCTTCAGCTCCTTGGCCGGACGGAACGCGACCTTCTTGCTGGCCTTGATCTGGATCTCCTCGCCGGTGGCGGGGTTGCGGCCGGTGCGCGCGGCGCGGGTGCGGACCTGCAGGATGCCGAGACCGACGATGCGGATGCGCTCGCCGTTCTTCAGATGCTCGGTCATCTTGCCGACCATGTCGTTGAGAATCTCTTCGGCCTTCTTCTTCGACAGCTCGTGCGTCTCGGCCAGTGAGGCCGCCAGATGCTTGAGGGTGATGGTTGCGGGCGCGGGCGCCTTCGCGGGGGTGTCTGGGGTATCTGCCATGAGAACTGGCCTTTCCATTATTAACCGTCACAAAACCTGGGACGTGGTGGGCTTAGACGATTCGGCGCGCGACCGCCTATGTCGTTTTGCCTGTAAAATATGGGGTTATTTGCATTCGCCGCCTTGAAACGGTCGAACCTCGGGCGGGTGGGGACGACTTTCAAAAAGCTGCCAAGCTTCTTGACTTCGTGATGACGTCCCTTTATGTCCAGCCTCACTGCGGGACACGATCTATGTCCACGCGGGAGTAGCTCAGTTGGTTAGAGCGCTGCCCT
>JAPLPC010000595.1:0-14922 GCA_026400425.1 Hyphomicrobiales bacterium
AAAGCATGGCGCATGAAGATCTCGTCCTGGACCTCATCGCACATGTCGACGTCCTGCATCCGTGCCATGCTGAGCGCTGGTCGCCGTCGGAGTTGACAACCCGGCCGTACCTACCGTTCGTTCGATATCCTGCGCGGTGCGGAAATCATCCATGTGATCGGCGTTCGGGCCGAATGCAGCCTCTTTGCTCAGCCAGTGGTACACGCGGCCCACCGCCCGCTGCAGGAGTTTGGGCCGGCCAGGACGCATCTTGCGCGCCCTGCAGATGGCGCGCTCGGCATATGCCTTGAAGTAGTCGACTGCATCGGACATCGGTGGCTCCCGTTTTGGTCCTGACGGATCGCGTTGATTACTGAGGTGGCTGACCGTTGGACGCGGACACGCCGCCATCTACCGCGACGTTGGCGCCGGTCATGAAGCTCGCGTCGTCGCTGGCGAGGAACGCGATCACGGACGCGATCTCTTCCGGCTCGCAGACCCGACCCAGCGGAATCCGCTCGGCGAACTTCGCCAGCAGCGCTTCATCGTCCATCATGTCGGCGGTCATGCCGGTCCGGGTCAGGCTCGGGCAGACTGCATTGACCCGAACACTCCTCTTGCCCAGATCCATCGCGAGTGCGCGGGTCAGGTTCACGACCGCACCCTTGGCGGCGTTGTAGGGGCTCATGTTCCAATCGCCTCCCGTGCCGGAGACCGAAGCCGTGTTCACGATGCAACCCTTGGTCTCGACCAAATGCGGAATTGCCGCGCGGCAGCAAAAGAAGACGCCGTCTGCGTCGGTAGCCATCACCTTGCGCCACTGTTCGTCGGTCACCTTGTCGGGCTCGCCGCCTTCGTGGACTCCCGCATTGTTTACGATGACGTTCAAAGAGCCGAAGTGCTCGACCACCGCGGACACCATCGCCTCCACCGCGGTGGAATCCGACACGTCGACGACGTGGTGGGTGGTCCGATCCGACGGAAGTTCGCTTGCGACGGATTCCAGGGAAGTGCGGTCGCGGTCGACAAGCGCGACCTGCGCGCCTTCCGCCGAAAAGCGGCGGGCAGTGGCGGCTCCGATGCCTGATCCTGCGCCGGTCACGATCACCACCTTGTCCTTAAATCTCTCAACAGGCATCGACGTCTCTCCGAACTTGTTCTCGGAGGACAACGAGGATGGCACCGAATGGGTCCGGCCGGCTGCGTCGCCCGTCAGTCGTCCAACTGCTCGATCCACTTGGACACGGACAGGGCAATCTCGGCCACAACTTCGCGGTCGTCGCGGCCGCTGCGGACCGGAACGTGGAAGCCGTGATCGGCACCGTCGACGGGTTTGAGGGTAGCCCGCGGTCGCAAAGCCTTCAGTACTCGGCGCATCAGCGCCGGGTCGGCGAGCTTGTCGCGCGTTCCGTGCACGAACAGCATCGGGACCCGGACGTCCTTCAGATGATCGGCCCGGGAGGTCGACGGCTTGCCGGCCGGGTATAGGGGGAAGCCGAGGAAGGCAAGGCCGACGACGCCGGCGAGATGCTCCTGCGCCTGCGCCTGCGAGGTCATGCGCCCGCCGAAGGACTTGCCGCCGGCGACGACAGGCAGCCCGCGGCATCGCCTGCGCGCCTCCGCGACGGCCGTCCGGATTGCGGCGTGCGCGACGGCAGGAGAGGCGGGGCGCTTGCTGCCCCTCTCCATGAACGGAAATTGAAAGCGCAGGGTCGCAATGCCGTGTCCGAAAAAATCGGCGGCGACTTGCTCCATGAATGGGTGCGTCATGCCTGCGCCCGCGCCGTGGGCGATCACGAAGCACGCCGAAGCCTTCCGGGGCTTCATGAGAAGCGCCGACAACGCAGGCGCATCTCTGCGTTTAAGCGAGAGGGGTTTTGCGACCGGTAGACGTGAGGTCATTTCATCGCCGTGCGTAGGCCAGAGCGTTCTTCCTCCCACCCGAAGACCGAGCGGCCCCCAAGCGAGGGAGAAGCCTGCAGCTCGCCACCGACAAAATCCTGGAACGACGGGCCGCTTGCGGTCCGTTCGAGGCGCCGGGCCTGATCATCGAGTCGCTTCAGCGTCTGCAACGTCTCGTCCTGGCCTAGCTTGGCGCTTTGTACAGCCGATTTCAGCACGCGGATCGTCTCGTCGTAGACCTTGATCGGGACGGGATAGGGATGCCGGTCCTTGCCGCCGTGGGCGAGGGAGAAGCGCGCGGGGTCGCGGAAGCGGTAAGGCGCGCCGTGGACGACCTCCGCGACCATAGCAAGCGAGCGCACCGTCCGCGCGCCGACGCCCGGCGTCAGCAGCAACTCCGGAAAATCGATTGGCCCGCGTTCGGCAGCGGCTGCCAGCGTGCCATGGAGACGCCTGGTGAAGACGTCGCTCGATCGGACGTCGTGATGCGCCGGCATAACGAGATGCGGAAGCAGCGGCTGATCCGGAAGGCTGCCAGTCAACGCAGCGTATTCGTCCACGATCCGGTCGGGACTCACCGACGCCAGCAGGTCGAGCTGCGCGGACCGTGACGGCGCGGCGCGTCGGTCAGTCAGATTGACCACTTCGCCCTGGGAGGGTCCGTCGATGGCGCTGTGCGGCTCTTCGACGAAGCTGGTCAGCGTTTCCGAATGCCAGTGGTATCGGCGCGCCTGCTTGCTGTCTCCGTTCATGCCCTGCTGTACGACGGTCCAGCGGCCGTCGTTGATGACGAAGAAGCCATGCAAGTAAAGGTCGAAGCCATCCTGGACGGCGGCGCTGTCGACCTTGGCGACCAGACGGCTGGCGCGCATGAGGGCCACGGCATCGAAGCCGATGCGGTCGCCGAGCGCGCGGAGCTCATCCGGCGTCTTGCGGGAATGCTGGCCGCGGCCGCCGCAGACATGGATGCCGAGTTCGTCCTGCAGCGGTCCCAGACCTCGCTTGAGGGCGCCGATGACGCTGGTGGTGATCCCGGACGAATGCCAGTCCATCCCCATCACCGCGCCGAACGATTGGAACCAGAAGGGATGTGACAGGCGGCGAAGGAATTCGTCGCGGCCGTAATGGTGCACGATCGCCTGGGTAACGACCGCGCCGAGCGACGACATGCGAGTCGCCAGCCACGCCGGCACGCGGCCGCCGTGAAGGGGAAGATCAGCGCTGCCGGTTCGTTTCGCCATCCTCCCTCAATACCCGATTCTGCGACCACGCACGCCGCCTGCCCGCGAGCAACCAGCCTCGTCAGCGATGTTCCTTCGCGTGATTCAGACCAGCGCGCAACTTGTCACGCTGTTTCTCCCAGCGCTGCCGTTCCGCATCTGCCCGCTTGTCGAGCTTCTCGCGTTCCGCCTGCAAGGCGGCCTCTCGCGCGTCGTGCTCCCGTTTCGCGGCGTCGAGTGCTTGCTGCGCTTCGGCGATACGTGCCGATCGTCGTTCCCGCTGCTTCGCCTCAGCTATGTCCGCTCGACGCTGCGCCTGTTCGCGCTTCCGCTGCTGCTGGTCGAACGCTGCCGCCGATTTGCGCGCCGCGGCCCCATCGGGCTTACCCGTTTTGCCTTCAGGCCGCCGCGTCGGCTCCTTTTGCTGCCTAGTCCGGGCGGGCCCTTCGACCAGATCCTTCGGCAGGTCGCTTGTCACCCTGAACGCGCCATCTGTACCAACAGGCCTTCGCAGCACCGTGCCGGGCTGCGCAAGCGTCGCCGCGACGACCGCGGCACCGTCGACCTCCCTGGCAAAACCCTGGTGGAATAGGTTGCTGTCGGCGCCCCAAATCTCCAGGGCGGCCTTCATGGATGGAGCGGCGACGGCGAGGTCGTAGAAGCCGATGGAAGTCTGGTAGGTCTTAAGCTTCCTGGCCATCAGTCGCGGGCCGGGCGGATCGAGGGGAATCCGGATCTACGCAAGGCGAATTCCTCCTAAAAGGTTCAACCCGCGGCGGTTTAGAGAACAGCGCGGCGTATACTTCCCAAGCGCCGAAAAGACCTCGCCGTTTCGAGGTCTTTCCTTCCGAGGTCGGCTGCTGAAGTTACTTCTTCTTGTTCAGGTTTTGCGCCATTTCAAGGTGATGCTGCAAATGCGGGAGCGTCTTCCCGGCCCAATCCTTGAGCTTCGGATCCTCTCCGCCTTTCGCATAGCGTTCGAATAGCGACACCGCGTCCTTGTGTGCGCTGACTTGCATGGACGCATAATCGGACGTGAAGTCTTCCGGCTTCGCGTCCTTGAGCTTGTCGACCATCTTTTGGTGGGCATCGTCCAGTGCTGACGGGATTTCCGCTTTCACGCCGCCGCCGACGAGCGCTTTGAGCTCTTCTGACGTCTTGGTGTGGTCGGTGACCATCTGCCCGGCGAACGTCTTCGCGTCAGCGTCTCCACGCTCCTGCGCCAGCTTGCTGGTCGCGATCTCGGTCATGTCGCTCATCGCAGCTTCCTTGACGAAATCGACGGTGGTGGGCGCGACGCCGAGGACCGAATTCACGCCGGTCTTCTCTCCCAGGGATTGAGCGGAGGCGTTCGCGGCAAGGGCAAAGGACAGGATGGCGGCAGCGGCGAGGAGAGACTTTTTCATCGTGTGACCTTCGTGGTTGATCAGCGGAAGCGCTGCAGCCCGCAAATGTCCGAACTCGGTCCATGTTCCATGGGCGCGCCTGCGCTTGAGAGGAATGCCGCATCCGGGCTTGCGGTCACGTACGGTCCGCGTCACGACTGCAGGATCGAGGCACCTTGCGAGGACACACATGCGAGCGTTGGAGCTTTCCCATCCTTGGGGCACCGAGAACCTGAAGATCGTCGAACAACCCGATCCCGCGCCCGGCAAAGGCGAGGTCGTGGTAAAGATGCGCACGATCTCCCTCAATTTCCGCGATACGGCCATCATCGCGAAAGGTGGCTATTCGGCTGGCGCAGCCGATGCACCGCCCATCATTCCATTTTCTGACGGTTGCGGCATCGTCGCGGCAATAGGCGAAGGCGTGCGCCGCGTCGTCGTAGGCGACTGCGTCTCGACCTTGTTCTTTCCTAACTGGCAGGCCGGGCCGCCAACGCCGGACAAGCGCATTGGACCGCTGGGGTCGCCCGGCGCACCCGGAGCGGCGAGGGAACTCGCTCTGCTTCCGGAGACGGCGGTTTCCAAAGTGCCTGACTATCTCACGGACGAGGAGGTGGCGACGCTTCCGTGTGCCGCTTTGACCGCATGGCGGGCGATGTTCGTCGACGCGCGCCTTGAGCCCGGCGACACCGTGGTGCTGCAGGGAACGGGCGGTGTCTCGATCTTCGGCTTGCAGTTCACGAAGGCGGCAGGGCTGCGAACGATCATCACATCGTCCTCAGATGAGAAGCTCGCTCGGGCCACGGCACTCGGGGCGACCCACACGGTGAACTATAAGGATGTTCCCGATTGGCACCGTCCGGTCCGCGAACTGACCGGCGGTCGCGGCGCCGACTTCATCATGGAAGTCGGAGGAGCGGGCACGTTGATCGAAAGCCTGAAGTCCGTCCGCATGGCGGGACATATCGCGGTTATCGGCGTGTTGACCGACGCGAGTGCCCCATCGGCGAAACTCTCCGCTTCGGTGATGATCGCGACCGCGGCGAAGGTGCAGGGCTTGTCGGTTGGTTCCCGGGAAATGTTCGAGGCGATGTGCCGGGCGTTGATCCTGCATCGCATCCGGCCGGTGGTCGACCGTGTGCTCCCATGGACCAATGCCCGGCTTGCCGTCGAGGAGATGGCGCGCGGGAGCCACTTCGGCAAGATCGTGCTGACCTTCGATTGCTGACATCGCTTGAGCAATCGAAGCCACTCCATCGCAGCAAAATTTGACGTCGGGCTTGTGATGGATGGTAGCGATTTCCGCGGTGGTATGGCGGATGAAGGAGTTAACGGATCGCGTTCGACGCCCAATTCCTCTCGGACTTTCGGCCCGAAAGCCGAGATACGCGTTGACAATCCGATTTCCTGAGTTGTTTGGCTCTCACGATCGCCGGCGTCGTCGTTGCATTGCTACGCACTGCATCGGCGCGCGCATCACCGAAGCCGCTCTTTTTCATCGGGAGTTGTTTCGGAACGCCATTTCCAACCGCCAGCGTTGTATTCGTAGAACCCGATGAGCTGTCCTTCAGTGTCGCTTCCAGGCGCTATGACAGGCACACTGTTGCTAGGCGCGCTCAGTTGCTCGCCAGCCTTTGGCCCATTCACACAGCGGCCAGCATAGTTCTCTGCCATCATAATTCCAAAGGTTTTACCGACACGAACAGCTTGCAATCAGTCGCGTGAATTCGAGAGTTCGGAGCGTGCAAGATTCGAAAGGCCTTGCCGAAATAGCGCACACGCCGAGAACAGGTTAGATTGCCACGCGTACCGATGCGTTGCTGTCGCGACGAGAAACCGGCAAAACCGCCGCGTCCACCATTCCCGTTATGGCCGGTTGACACCCGGCGTGTGCTGCTTCGGCAATGGCGCTGACGTGGAAAGGTTTCAAGCGAACGCCCTAATCGCGGCGACGACCTCTCGTGGCGCGCTGAGATGCGGACAGTGGCCGGTAGCCTTCATGACGGTCATCGTGCTGTCTGGAATGGCATGATGGACGTAAGCGCCCGCTTCAAGCGGAGCGATCACATCTTCCCAGCACTGCAATATCAGCGAGGGGCGGGAAACGTTCGGTAGATCGGCTCGGCTGTCAGACGTGAACGTGATGCGTGCAAATTCCTTCGCGATCTCAGGATCCATGCGGCAGATGCTGTCGCTGAGTTCTTCTGCGAGATGAGGCCGGTCCGGATTGCCGACGATCGCTGGTGCCATCGCCGCAGCCCAATCGGTGTAGTGGCTTTCAAGAAATTTTAGAAGCTCCTCGATGCGGTCCTGCGAGAAGCCTCCGATGTATCCGACGTCATCGACGTAACGTGCTGATGGTCCGATCAGAACGAGGCGTCCGAACATCGCCGGAGCCGCGACCGATGCGAGCACCGCGATCATCGCGCTGACCGAATGCGCGACCAGCACGGCGTCCCTGAGCCCTAGAATGTCTCCGATCTCGTTGAGGTCGGCCGCGTATCCGTCGAGAGAGCCGTATTTCTCGCTGCTGTATGCCGAGAGATCAGATTTGCCCGAACCGACATGATCGAAGAGGACGACCTTGAAGTCGTTTTCGAAATGTGGGGCCACGAACCGCCACATCTGTTGATCGCAACCGAACCCGTGAGCGAAGACCATCGCCGTGTCGCCGCGGCCGGACAGATGCACGTTGTTGCGGCGGATGACGGCAGTCCTGCGGTGCCGTTCCGCGGACAGGTATTGCTCACCCTTCTCGTCGATCCATGCGGAAGCCGCTTCCTCGCTCAGATAGAGACCCGCGAGCGCGATCCAGACGCCCGGTGCCCGCCGATGTTCGACGGCCCAGCCATTCCCGCATTCGGATTCCTTGACCCTCAGCACACGACGCAAACAGACCTCCAACCATTACGGAGGGCGCTCGACCTTCGCGGATGGGGGAAGATGGGGGGGGGGATTGCAGGGATTGAGACCATGAATAGCAATCGCGTGCGAGAGATCGTCGTGGGCCGAACCGAAGCGAACTACCAAAATGCCGTCTAGTCCATACTCCCGGGCGGTTCCGTTGGTTCCTTGAAGCCTCGGCCCATCAACGGCCAGCTTCCCTCACCCTCGAGGGGCTTTCATCCGACGGCTTGGTCGGCGGCTTCGCGGGCCTTCTCGCCGGTCCGGCGGACAGATTTCTCGCCGGCTTTTTCCGCGGCGGCCCGCGCTTCGCATTTGGTTCTGATGTCCTCGAGCTCCTCGTCGGTCAGATGTTCGATGCCTACGAACGAGTTGTGCGCCGCACTTGTTCGGATGAGCTCATCGAGCTTGACCTGGATGGCGGCGCCGTCCCGGTTCTGCGAATTCTGAATGAGGAAGACCATCAGGAACGTCACGATGGTCGTCCCGGTGTTGATGACAAGTTGCCACGTGTCAGAGTAGCCGAACAACGGCCCGGTCACGGCCCAAATGATGACGACGGCAGACGCGATGGCAAAAGTAGACGCACGCCCCGCCAACAGCGACGTCTTGTTCGCCACGTCGCCGAAAAGTCGGGCGAGGCCGCGTTGCTGATCTGCTTTCGGCTGCATTGTAATCCTTTCCGGTGCGACATTCGACCACATGTAGCCAATTCCGGGAAGGTAATTTTTAACTGACATATGTCGCCAATCCGACCGAAGGCGTCGGCAGACTCAGTATAGCGAAGAGGCTTTGCAGATACACGATGCCTATCACCAGGCCCTGGACCACCGAGGACATAGCGAAATTCGAGAGTTGGCTGACGAAGGAACGACATTGATGCGGGCCAGTGCTGCACTGCGCAGACCGTCGTCGGCCGTCCAGAAGAAAGCGCGCGATCTCGAAAAGCCACTCCCGAAAGTCCGAAAAGTGCGGGCGGATCTACGGGCGACCGGAGCGTTGGAAGAAAAGCGGAAGTAATCCCGGGCGGAAATTCCAGGATTGATTGCGAGTGGGACCAAATGCAATTCTGGCGGCGGCAGCCGGAGGTCCTGCGTGAAATCTACCATCCACAAACGGTCCTTGGAGATCGCGGGGCACAAGACCAGCGTCAGTCTCGAAGATGAATTCTGGTCTGCGCTGAAGGAAATCGCGCGGAACGAGGGTGTCACCGCCTTCGACCTGGCGACGAGGATCGACAACGCACGAACCGCCGGGTCTAAGTCCAACCTTTCGTCAGCCATCCGCCTTTTCGTGCTAGATCACTACATTCGGAGGCGGTCGCCGGTCGGCGTCGCCGCTCCGCCGGGATAGCGAAAAGGGCGTCGCGTGACTGAGCAAGAGACCCGTGGTTCGCTGAGAGATCGGGAAAGCGAACTTGCCGAGGTGCAGCGCATCGCGAAGGTCGGTGGCGTCGTCGTCCACCTCACCAACGGGTTCGAGAACAAGCGCTCGCCTGAATATCTCGCGATTCATGGACTGCCGCCCGAGGCGGTCAACGAGACGCACGAAGACTGGGTGAGACGACTTCATCCCGAGGATCGGGAGCGGGCCGAGCACCAGTTCCTCGATATGCTCGAAGGCAAAGCCGAGCGCTATTCCTCCGAGTACCGCATCATCCGCCCCAACGACGGCGAGGTACGCTGGATTGCGGCCGAGGGCCGCATCGAGCGCGATCGAAACGGGCGCCCCGTCCGGATGGTCGGCGCCCACATCGACGTCACGGATCGGGCTCAGGCCCGCGAAATGCTGCGCGAAAGCGAGGAGCGGTTTCGGCTCATCGCCGATAGCGCGCCGGTCCCGATGTGGGTCACCCGGATGGATCGGACCCGAAGTTTCGCCAACAAGGCCTACGTAGAATTCGTCGGTGTCCCCTATGAACAGGCGCTGACATTCGACTGGCGGACCATCCTCCATCCCGATGACGCCCAGCGCGTCGTGGAGGAAAGTATCGCCGGGGAGGCGTCCCTGAAACCCTTCGTACTGGAGGCGCGCTATCGCCGAGCCGACGGCTTACGTCGCTGGATCCGCTCGGAATCGCAGCCGCGCTGGGATCCAGCCGGTCGGCACATCGGCTTCATCGGAGTCGCGCATGACATCACCGTCGCAAAACAGGCGGAGATCGATCTGCGATCGGTGAACGACGATCTCGAGATTCTCGTCGCGCAGCGGACCGCCCAACTCCGCAGCAGAGAATCCCAGCTTCGTGCGATTCTCGAGACCACGAACCAGCATCAGGACCTTCTCGATCTCGAGGGGCGGGTCGTCTACGCCAACGCCACCGCCCTGTCGGCTGCTGCGGTCGGCCCGGAGGATGTGCTCGGTAAACGTTTTTGGGAAGCGGCTTGGTTCGACGGGGCGCCGGCGTCATCGAAGGCCGTCGAGGAGGCGTTCCGCCAAGCGTCCGATGGTGCGACTTCGAGGATGGATATCGAATTGAGCCTGCCTGCAGGCCATCGGCATTTCGAGCTCGCCCTGCGCCCCGTGACCGATGAGACCGGCGGAATTGCGGCCGTCCTGGCGGAAGCCGTGGATACGACCGAGCGGCGGACCAACGAGGAAGCGCTCCGCCAGGCGCAGAAGATGGAAGCGGTCGGACAGTTGACCGGCGGCGTCGCACATGACTTCAACAACCTCCTCACGATCATCCGGTCAGCGACGGATTTTCTCCGTCGTCGCGACCTTCCGGAAGAGCGCCGGCGAAGATACGTCGATGCCATCTCGGACACGGCAGACCGTGCATCGAGGCTGACCGGTCAACTGCTCGCATTCGCTCGCAGACAGCCTCTGGCGCCCGTCGCCTTCGACGTCGGCGTGCAGATAGACAGCGTGGCGAGCCTGATCCGTCCGCTCGTCGGTGGCCGGGTCCAGATCGAAGTGAACGCCCCCGACAAAGGGATGCTCGCCGTCGCGGATATCGGGCAGTTCGAGACGACGTTGGTCAACCTGGCCGTCAACGCCCGCGACGCGATGAACGGCGAGGGGCGGCTCGTCATCTCCGCTGAGCCCGCTGTGGAGATCCCGGCAGTCCGATCCCATTCCGCCCGGCCTGGCGATTACGTCGCAGTCTCGGTGGAGGATAGCGGCACAGGCATTCCGCCCGAGCACATTCAGACGATCTTCGAACCGTTCTTCACGACCAAGGAGATCGGGCGCGGCACGGGACTGGGCCTGAGCCAAGCCTTCGGCTTCGCGAAGCAGTCGGGCGGCGACATCGTGGTGACGAGCATCGTCGGAGAAGGGTCTGTCTTCACGATCTACCTGCCTCGCAGTTATTCCACGGCCGCGGCCGATCCCGCCCCGGCGCCGCATATAGATCTCACCAGCGGGCTAGGACACCGGATCCTGGTTGTTGAGGACAACCTGGATGTCGGCCGGTTCTCCACCGAGCTCCTGGAGGATCTCGGTCACTCGACCGAATGGGTGCGGTCTGCCGACCAGGCCCTCGCGGCGCTGTCCAAAAACGAGTTCGCCTTCGACTTGGTCTTCTCGGATGTCATCATGCCCGGGATGAACGGTGTCGATTTGGGGAACATCATCCGCGAAAGATATCCCGGACTGCCCGTCGTGCTCACGTCCGGCTACAGCAGCGTTCTCGCCGAAAACGCTCATCGCGGATTCGAGCTCATTCAGAAGCCGTATTCGGTGGAAGCGCTGTCGAGAACGCTGCGGAAGGCGATCGGAGATCGATCGCGCGGATAGGTGAGCGGCTCCGTCAACGTCCGAGTGGCGAGCTCCCCGTTGATGACTTCGAGACGCTTCCGCATGGCGTAGTCGCTTAGGACGGATGCAGACGCCGCGCGTCGGATCCAAAAAAGACGCCCCTCGCCGCCGATGGGCGAGAGGCTCGATTGGTGGTGAGGCCGAGTTCTCAGGTCTTGATGTCGTCCGGAAGCTTTCCGCCATTCGCGGCCAACTTGGCCATCACCTGCTTGTGCAGCCAGATGTTCATCGTGGCCGAGTCGTTCATGTCGCCCGGATAGCCGAGCTCCTTGGCAAGCTCCTTGCGTGCCGACAGGCTCGAATCGATGTCGAGGGCCTTCATCAGATCGACGATCGACGTCTTCCACTCCAGCTTCTCACCCTTCGCCGCGACGGCCTTGTCGAGGATCGGAGCGACATCGACGCTCGAGGCGCTTCCGGTTGGTGCAGTCGAAGGCGCGGTGGCAGAGGGCGACGATGCCGGAGACGACGCCTTGTCCTGCGCGGCAGGTGCCGCTCCGCCGGCCGGCGCCGCTTCCGCATGACCGAAGATGGCGCCCATGATCTTTCCGAAAATGCTCATTTTGCTCTCCAATGATATGAAAAAGACGCCGCGGCCGAGCCGCGGCGTCCATCAAGGTTTACGCGTCATGCCGCTTCTGCGTTCACCGCCGACAATGCCAGCTTCGAAAGCGCATCGTCGGTCTTCTTTTCTTCCGCGAGGGTCTGGTCCAGCAGCTTGACGGCCTCCTTCAGTCCAAGGGTCTGCGCCCAGGTCCGAAGGGTGCCGTAGCGCGAGATCTCATAGTGCTCGACGGCCTGTGCGGCTGCGAGCAGGCCCGGGTCGAGAGCCGATGTGTCGGCGTACTCGTCCATGATCTCCTTGCCTTCATCGAGGATGCCCTCGATGGCGTCGCACTTCTTCCCGCGCGCAGCCTTTCCGAGGCTTTCGAAAATCTGTTCGAGGCGTTCGATCTGCACCTCCGTCTCGGCCTGATGCTTTTCGAAAGCCGCGCGTAGCTCGTCGGAAGCGGCGGCTTTGGCCATCTTCGGCAGGGCTTTGTAGATCTGCTTTTCGGCGTAGTAGATGTCCTTGAGGGTGTCGAGGAATAGATCGTTGAGGTCTTTATCAGCCATCGCGGCCTCCCATGCTTCTGACGCCGCTGAAACGCGGTATTCCCGTCCAGGTTCCAAGGATCCCCTAGTGCGGATCGCGCCATAAATCCGGGAGGTCAGACAGTGGGACGAGATCGATCTGCTCAGTGTAGCGGGTGCGATAGATCGTCATGAGGGCATCGTGCCCTTCGTCCGACGAACTGCAAAGGGCGTCCTCTACGACGACCGTCCGGAAGCCGAGCTCCACGGCGCTCAGCACCGTCGACAACACGCAGACGTCGGTCTCAGCGCCGGTCACGATGACCGTGTCGACCGCTCTTTGGTGAAGGCGAGCGGCGAGGTCGGTGCCGGCAAACGCCGAATAGCCCGGCTTGTCCACGACATGTCCCGGCGGCACCATGCGGGCCAAGGGCCCGATGAGATCCAATTGCTCCGGCGGAAGGCGGTCGCGGGTAGCTCGCTCCCATCGCTTGAAATACTGCCGCCAACGGCCGGGGCGTTCGTCCGCGGATCGGGGCGTTATGAAACGGGTGAACACGTTCCGGGGCGGGTTCAGTTCTGCGGTCGCCACGATGCCCGGCAAGACCCTCGCCATCCAGGGCGTCTCCCACATTCCGCCGCGGGCGAAGATCCGCTGCATGTCCACGCACAGATGAACGGCATTCCGGATGGGGTCCCGTGATACTTCGGCAGCCATTCAGGAGGCTCCGGAATGATGTGCCGTCCGAGGATGCCGGTCGTGCAGGAACGTCGCGAGCTCCGTGCGGAGATCGGGCGAAGCGGCCATCACCCGCTCAAACAACTGCTCCTGGAAGTCCCGAGGCAAGGTGGGCCACAGTTCGATGGCTGCTTGCCCGAGCGTCATCGCTGCCTTGGTCTCGTCCATGATCATCTCCTTTCGCCGGAAATGGACAAACTTGAGCTTCGTTCCGGCAGCTGCGGAGCTTCGCTTTCCCGTACTTCGCACCTACACTGACGGCGTCGCAGTTCGGAAATCATGATGCTCTTGCTCGTCGCCTTTGGGGCGTTGATCCTGCTCACGGCCTGGCTTCCCATGGTGCTGAAGGAAGCGCCGCTTTCGCTGCCCATCGTCTGCATTGCCATCGGCGCAGCAGCATTCTGGTTCTTTCCAGAAATCCCAGTGCCGCATCTTCCCGCCGAACTTCCTCTGGTCGAGAAGATGACCGAGTTTGTGGTCATCATTTCGCTCATGGGGGCCGCCTTGAAGATTGACCGCAAGGTCGGGTGGCGGAGATGGATTACGACGTGGCGGCTGCTTGCGATCGCGATGCCCCTTACGATCGCCGCGTTGTGGGCTTCCGGCTACGCTTTGCTTGGTCTGTCCGGTGCATCCGCCCTTCTATTGGCCGCCGCTCTGGCACCAACGGATCCGGTCCTTGCGAGCGACGTGCAGGTGGGACCGCCGAAGTCGGGAGAGGAAGACGACACCCGCTTCGCACTTACTTCAGAGGCGGGCCTGAACGACGGCTTGGCGTTCCCGTTCGTGATGGCGGCGATCGCCATGAGTCAGTCGGGCGGATCGCTGGGCTCCTGGGTCGCACATTGGGTCGCCGTCGATATCGTCTGGCGCCTTGCTGCCGGCATCGCCATAGGGGCAGCGCTGGGTTACGGCCTGGGATGGTTGGTCTTCCGCATTCCCAATCGTGCCAAGCTGTCGCGGACGGGCGATGGCTTTGTCGCGTTGGGGATCACTGTCGTCGTTTTCGGCGTGTCGGAAGCCGCTCACGGCTACGGTTTCGTATCGGTCTTCGTCGCGGGATTGGCGCTGCGGGCCGCTGAGCGCGACCATGAATACCACCAGACGCTCCACGACTTCGCCGAGCAGCTTGAACGCCTTCTGATGATGACGCTGCTCGTCCTTTTTGGCGGGGCGATCTCAGCAGGTGGTCTGCTGAACTCGCTGAGTATCAGCGGCGCGGTCTATGCAGGCCTGGCCATCTTCGCGATACGCCCCTTTGCCGCAAAAACCGCGACTAACGGTCGTCGGTCGCCATCGTCTTGCTGTCGGGAAAAAATCGTCAGCGTCGCCGCGACCAGGCACAGGAATGCGATTCCGGCGGCCGGAGCGGCGAGTGCGAAGAGACCATATGTCCGGTGAGCTCGCCCACCGGCCACCGCTCCGGAAACGAAACTCGTCCAGACGCAGAGGTTGAGGATCCAAGACCATTTGGACCGACCGCCCGAAAGAGCGCCGCCGAGCGACTCTCCCAGGCCGACGAGCGTTCCGGTGACGAATGTGCCTCCCGGGCGCATGCCGGTTCCGGACTTCAATATCGTGTTCTGCATACCCATCGCTGCGATCGCAGGGATCAGGGCGACATCGGGCGTCACGCCCTTCCGCGCGAGTACGAGCGCGACCGATAGCAACGCGGCTTCCGCCGCGAGCAGGACGACGCATCGGAGATATGGGCGACGGATCTTCGTCATGCCGCCGATCATGGCGGCCGCCACGAACGCGGAGACGAGAATGGCGGCCCGATAGCATGCTTCGAGGTCGCCATGCTCGAGGTCCACGCCTATCGAGATGCTGGCGCCGCTCGCGAATGAGATGAAAAAGCCGCCCAACTCCTTGAAGCTGACCGCGTTCACGAATCCGGCGAAGCAGGTCATGAGCAATCCCGAGCACGCGACAAAGCTCCGGTTCATTGTCGTTA
>JAPLPC010000595.1:15023-19131 GCA_026400425.1 Hyphomicrobiales bacterium
CTACCCGCGGAGGTCGGTTCGCTATCCGTCTACGCGGCGACAAGGCCCTGCGACGAGGACGCTCGCGCGACGCCGCCGAAGGTTGGCCCCCTCGACGGATGGGTGCTACATTCCGAGGTATGCGGCCGCCTGCTTTTTTACGCCATGGCCGCGAAGGAGAGGTGAACCGAAGTGGAAAGAAGGCACGGAGCAATCGGAGCGGTCTTGATCGCCTGGACTCTCGCCGTCATCGGCGTCGCGATGATCGGAGCGGTTGCCGTCTTTCTTCTCGGATAGCGAGGCGGAGATCCGGGTCTCCGAAAGATGCCTCGTCACCGATGTCGCCGCAGCGACATCGGTGACTCCGGAGCCCTACTTCGGAAGTACCTCGGTCACAGTCAGATCGCGCACCTCACCGGTCCGCGTCTGCCAACTGATCGACTCCCCTGCGGACATGCCGATCAATGCGACTCCGATCGGCGTCAGCACGGATATCTTTTTGAGCGTGATGTCGGCTTCGTCCGGATAGACGAGCGACACGGTCTGCACCTGGCCGGTCGTGTTGTCGCGGAACGCGACGCCGTCGCCCATGCGCACCACGCCGGACGTCGAGCGTTCGTCGCGGATGATGCGCGCCCTGTCGAGTTCGTCCGCCAGCCAATCGGCGACGTCCGGCATTCGGATCGTGGCGGCCTCTGCCAACGATCTCCACCGAGCATGATCGCTCGCAGTGATCGAGATCTTCGGTTTCAGGCGTCGGGAAGGAGAGGCCTTGCCTCGACCGTTATTATCGACTTGGTTCATTTCCGTTCACCCTTCAATTCCGTTGACTCCCGCGGAAGTCCGGTACCACCAGGCTTCGCACGGATCGCGCGCGGATCTGGATTTCCATATGTGACGTTCAGAGAATTGATGTCGTGTCGCCGCGCGGCCTCGCAGGAGGCGCCTTTGACGGCGGCTAGTCCGCAGCCGCGGGGAGACCGGAGAGCCGGTCGAAGCTAGGCACGATAGACATCATTCCATGATGCTAGGCATAGTTTTCGCGATGTCAATCTCGTCGTTGAGGTCGAGAGGGACGCCGACCGAGATGTGGAGCGAATTACATGCGCGACGGAGTGTCGCGAGGGTGGAGTTGACTTCCTTCCACGCCGCGCTACGTTCGCACCATGTCGCATCTTCGCAAATATCGCTCGTTGCTTCGAGCAGGACGTCTCCAAAACCGGAGTTAGCCCGTCGCCGTCCTCGCGGACGGTCACGGGTGTGTTGCGAACGACTTCCCAGAAATAAACGGCCTTCCCAAGCCTGCCGACCGCTCTGGTCGGCTTGCGCGTCGGCTTTCCGTCTTGCCGCGTCCCACGGTTCATCGCGGGGCGTCGTCTCCGCGTGCGTCGCGAAAGCTGCGATTGGAGACGACGTACGCCTGTCGATGGGACATGGCATGACGACGAACATGCGAGGAATGATGATCAGCCATCTGGATCCCAGGCTTCCCCCGATCGCGGTCAAGGCGTCGGAAATCGACTTGTTGTGGAACGTCGCCGAGCACGGCTCAAGTGTCGAGCCGCGGGCTTCCGCATTCCTGAAGAACGAGATCGGACGAGCCGAGATACTTCTGGAGCCGCGGGTGTTGCGCGGTCTCGTCACGATGAACTGCAGTGTTTCTTTCCGCGACGTCGGCTCGTCCGAGGAGATGACGGTCGAACTCGTCTTTCCCGAGGCGGCGAACGAAGCGGCGGGCAGGATCTCCGTGTTGTCTCCGCTCGGCGCGAGCCTGCTCGGAATGTCCGTGGGACAGGCCATCCAGTTCGCGGACGAACGCGGAGTGCGACGAACGATCGTCGTTACGGCCGCCATCCCGCTTTCCCGATCGTGACCGCATGCGGCGACCGGGCGGCTCGACGTCGCCGCCGGTTGCGCTGCATTTCAATGGAGTTTCTCAAGATGACCGAACGACAGATACACGGGCGCATCACCGGTCCGATCGTGATGATCGGCTTCGGCTCGATAGGCAAGGGCGTTGCCGCTCATCGAGCGCCACTTCGAATACGACAAATCGAGATTCGTGATCGTGGACCCTCAAGCGGACGACGAACTCGCGAAGAAGCACGGCGTGCGGTTCATCAGGAAGGCCGTCACGAAGGACAACTACGAAGAGGTCCTTACGCCTCTCCTGACTGAAGGCGGCGGTCAGGGTTTCTGCGTGAACCTCTCCGTCGACACCGGCTCCGTGGATCTCATGCGTCTGACGAGAAGGATCGGTGCCCTCTACATCGATACGGTCGTCGAGCCTTGGGCCGGCTTCTACTCGGACACGAAGAGCACGCCTGCGCAGCGCACCAACTATGCGCTGCGGGAGACGCTGCTTGCCGCGAAACGCGAAAGCCCCGGCGGAGTGACGGCCGTATCGACGTGCGGTGCCAATCCCGGGATGGTATCATGGCTCGCGAAGCGGGCGATGCTCGATCTCGCACACGATCTGACGTTCGACCTGCGGCCGCCCGAAAGCCGCGAGGATTGGGCAAGGCTGGCACGCAGGCTCGGCGTCAAGGGAATCCAGATAGCCGAACGGGACACCCAACGCTCCAACAAGCCGAAACCCGCGAACGTCTTCGTCAACACCTGGTCCGTGGAGGGATTCGTGTCGGAGAGCCTGCAGCCCGCCGAACTGGGCTGGGGCACGCACGAGAGATGGATGCCTCGGGAGGCCCGGACGCACGAGACCGGTTGCCGCTCGGCGATCTATCTCCTCCGCCCGGGTGCGGCGACGAAGGTACGCTCCTGGTGTCCGACACCTGGGGCTCAACACGGTCTTCTCATCACGCACAACGAGGCGATTTCGCTGTCGGACTATTTCACCGTGAGGGAGAACGGTGCGGTCGTCTACCGACCGACATGCCACTACGCCTATCATCCCGCCGACGACGCCATGCTGTCCGTAGGAGAACTGCTGGGCGCGGAGGGGCGGATGCAGGGAGTGTCGCGCATTCTCGACGAGACCGAGATCGTCGACGGTATCGACGAACTCGGCGTGCTCGTCTACGGGCACGCCAACAATGCGTATTGGTACGGGTCGCAACTCTCGATCGACGATGCGCGCAGACTGGCGCCCTACCAGAACGCGACAGGACTTCAGGTCACTTCGGCGGTGATCGCCGGCATGGTTTGGGCGCTGGAGAATCCGACCGCAGGCATCGTCGAGGCGGACGAGATGCATTTCGACCGCTGTCTGCAGATCCAGAAGCCGTATCTGGGAAAGCTGCGGGGATACTATACCGATTGGCACCCTCTGGCTGGCCGACCCGGCATCTTCGACGACGACGTGGATACCGCGGACCCGTGGCAGTTCAGGAACGTGCTGGTCAGATGACGATGCCTGCATCGATCCGACGGCTACGCTACGGCCGCAGTTTTCATTCTCGAGGAAACGCGGCCGCACGAAGGCGGCCGGGCAACCCGGAGGAATGAGAGGTGTCGGGGATCGCCCATGTGATCGGTGCAGGTTTGGCGGGGCTCGCCGCCGCCCTGCGTCTGTCGGAGAACGACTACGCGGTGCATATCCACGAAGCGACGATGCAGGCCGGCGGTCGATGCCGCTCCTATTTCGACCCGAAGCTGGAGATGGAAATCGACAATGGAAACCATCTGATCCTGTCCGGAAACGTCGACGTTCTAGCCTACGCGCGATCCATCGGAACTCTCGACGGTCTCGTCGGACCCGACACCGCCAGACTGCCGTTCGTCGAGCTGGGATCGGGGAAACGCTGGACCATCGATCTCGGACGGGGGCGCCTTCCGACGTGGATCTTCGACAGACGCCGGCGCGTGCCCGCTACCGGCATCGCCGAATATCTTCGGCTTTATCCGCTCGTCGCCAACCGCGAGGACCGGCGCGTCGGGGACGTCGTGCGTTGCACGGGGCCGCTTTATGATCGATTGCTCCACCCGTTTCTTCTCGCCGCACTCAACGTCGATCCCGAAGAGGGCTCCGCCAAACTGGCAGGAAGCATTCTGAGGGAAAGTATCGTCGCGGGAGGCGTAGCGTGCCGCCCGCTGGTCGCGCGACCCGGGCTCGGCCGCGTGCTGGTTGACCCCGCCGTCGCGACGCTGAAGCGCCGCGGAGCGGTCGTCA